>NZ_JBQCLK010000098.1:146-503 GCF_051966115.1 Paenibacillus sp. SAFN-117 | reverse complement strand
GTAAAAAAAGCTTTTAACGAAGTTTTTTCGAAGATGAATAACCCGGTATTAGCGGAAGCTTTTTATGCCAATTAGAAAGTCACTCCATTTCAATACTTTAATGAACTTAAACTTTCCAATGTGGTAAAAAAAGCTTTTAACGAAGTTTTTTCAAAGATGGATAACCCGGTACTAGAGGTGGCTTTTTATGCCAATTGGAAAGTCGCTCCATTTCAATACTTTAATGAACCTAAACTTTCCAATGTGGTAAAAAAAGCTTTTAACGAAGTTTTTTCGAAGTTGAATAACCCGGTATTAGCGGAAGCTTTTTATGCCAATTAGAAAGTCACTCCATTTCAATACTTTAATGAACTTAAA
>NZ_JBQCLK010000097.1:0-509 GCF_051966115.1 Paenibacillus sp. SAFN-117 | reverse complement strand
AAAAAAAAGCCGCTTGGCAACGTCCTTCCGCACCGGCTGAAAATGCTTCTCGAATCACTTCGAGGTCGGCATCGGAATTTACCGCTTAAGCCGGGCCAGCTTCTTGAGTTTCATCGATAAAAAATTCCGCATACTCTCCTTCGGGAGAGATTACGTTAAATTCAGGCAAAAAAAAAGCCGCTTGGCAACGTCCTTCCGCACCGATTGTGACTCTTCTTGAATCACTTCGAGGTCGGCATCGGAATTCACCGCTTAAGCCGGGCCAGCTTCTTGAGTTTCATCGATAAAAAATTCCGCATACTCTCCTTCGGGAGAGATTACGTTAAATTCAGGCAAAAAAAAAGCCGCTTGGCAACGTCCTTCCGCACCGATTGTGACTCTTCTTGAATCACTTCGAGGTCGGCATCGGAATTCACCGCTTAAGCCGGGCCAGCTTCTTGAGTTTCATCGATAAAAAATTCCGCATACTCTCCTTCGGGAGAGATTACGTTAAATTCAGGCAAAAAAAA
>NZ_JBQCLK010000096.1:0-638 GCF_051966115.1 Paenibacillus sp. SAFN-117 | reverse complement strand
CGCTGCAGCATTTTGTTCTTCGAATCGCCCCGCCAGTATGCCCCCGCCACGCTCAGCAGCTTGAACGCCTTGATTCTACCCGTCGAAGGCAGATGCGGACCCCGGCACAGGTCGAAAAATTCTCCCTGATCATAGATCGTAATGACCGAATCCTCCGGCAAATCCCGGATCAGCTCCAGCTTCAGCGGATCCTCCAGCTCTTCGTAAATCCGCAGCGCTTCCTCACGGCTCACTACCCGCCGCTCTATCGGCAGATTTTCCTTTACGATCTTCTCCATTTCCGCTTCAATCTTCGCCAGATCGTCCGACGATAACGGATTCTCCAGATCTATATCGTAATAAAAACCGTCCTCGATCACCGGACCGATCCCCAGCTTTACCTGCTTGTTCCCGTAAATCCGCTTGATCGCCTGGGCCATCAAATGCGCGGTGCTGTGGCGGTAAACCTCCAGCCCTTCCTCGCTATCCAGCGTGACGATCTCCACTTCGCTGTCCTCGTTCAACTCCCGGTTCAAATCGACCACTTTCCCGTTGATTTTACCGGCGACCGCATTTTTTTTCAGCCCGGAGCTGATCGAACCCGCCACTTCTTCCAATGTCGTTCCTTGCTCATATTCCCGAACCGCACCATCCGGGAA
>NZ_JBQCLK010000095.1:0-659 GCF_051966115.1 Paenibacillus sp. SAFN-117 | reverse complement strand
TTCCTTAAACTACCACCTGCTCAAAGCAGGTGGATTTAGACATAAATGTCGACGACTAAAGTCGTAGCGTAAGAGTAAAACTCTTCTAAATGTCCTTACGCTCAAGCGTACTTCAACAACGACTAAAACTCGTCCTCAATCTTGAAAATTTCGTTCTTCTCGCCACTAAATTGATTGGCAATGTAATTTCGAATCATTTCTTCCGTGACATTTCCTACTGTCGCACAAAAATATCCCCTTGCCCACAAGTGTTGACCCCAGTAGCGTTTCTTTAGTTCTGGAAATTCTTCTTGCAGCAATCGCGATGATCTTCCTTTTAGATACTGTACAACTTTACTCGGGGCTAGGCTTGGCGGACAGGACAGCAATAAGTGAATGTGCTCTTTACCTACACTTCCCTGCAATATTCCGATCCTTCTCGCCTCGCACCCTTGCCGGATCAACTCCCGCGTCCTTACCGCCAATTGCCCTTTCAGTATCTGATATCTGTACTTTGTAACCCATATCACATGATATTTGATGTCGTAGACCGCATGACTGTTTTTCTGGTATCCTTCCATACTTTCACCCCTTCAGTAAAAGTATTTCCAGATCCTGTAGGGCTAAAAGCGGATACCGTCTAAAGACGGTGGAGTTGAACCTCGCTTTTGGAAGTTAAA
>NZ_JBQCLK010000094.1:0-933 GCF_051966115.1 Paenibacillus sp. SAFN-117 | reverse complement strand
GTAGTTTATCCACACTGCTGCGGGCTTGACGTACACAAAAAAACCGTTACAGCCTGCGCTATCACACCGAAGGGCAAAGAGATTCGGACTTTCAGTACAATGACCGATGATTTGATCCAAATGGCCGATTGGATCAAAAGCCATCACTGCACCCACGTCGCAATGGAAAGTACGGGTGTCTACTGGAAACCGATTTTCAACCTTTTGGAACTGGAAGAACTTCACATCATGGTTGTCAACGCTCAGCACATCAAAGCAGTGCCGGGACGAAAAACGGATGTAAAAGATGCTGAATGGATCGCCGATCTTTTACGACATGGTCTATTGCAAGGCAGCTTTATTCCCAAACGGGAACAGCGCGAATTACGTGAATTGGTTCGCTATCGCCGAAGTCTAATCGATGAACGCTCCCGTGAAGTGAGCCGCATTCAAAAGGTGTTGGAAGGAGCCAATATTAAACTCTCTTCCGTGGCAACGGATATCTTGGGTGTATCCGGACGGGCCATGATCGAAGCGATGATCGAAGGCGTCGAAGATTCCCGGAAATTAGCTGAGTTGGCTAAGGCGCGCTTAAAAAACAAAAAAGGCGATCTTGAGCGTGCGTTACGGGGACTGATCGGGCCTCATCAGAAGCTGATGCTCGAAACGCAACTGAAGCATATTGATTTTTTGGATGAACAGATCGCCAATCTGGATGAAGAAGTGAAAGAACGCATGCTCCCTTTTGAGGAGGACCTGGAGCGTTTGGATACGATCCCTGGCGTCGGCCGACGTACCGCTGAACAATTGCTGGCGGAAATCGGCACCAACGTGGAGGAACAATTCCCTTCTGCTGCCCATTTGTGTTCGTGGGCAGGGATGGCTCCAGGCAATAACGAAAGCGCTGGAAAGCGCAAGTCCGGTCGAACACGAAAGGGTAACAAAAAGCTTCGA
>NZ_JBQCLK010000093.1:0-1010 GCF_051966115.1 Paenibacillus sp. SAFN-117 | reverse complement strand
TGGACCTCTGTCAAGAAAGTGGACACACCGTTAGTGTAAATTAGCTGCTCTTGTTGTAGTACATGATCTCAAATAGATTTGGTGATACGTAGCCCAAAGAACCATGAATTCTTTTACGATTGTAAAAGATCTCGATGTATTCGAACAGCTCTTGTTGCGCTTGAGCTTTGGTTTTGAATCGAGTGCAGTAAATAAACTCTTTTTTCAGAACGCTGTGGAACGATTCGATGCACGCATTATCATAGCAGTTGCCTTTGCGACTCATACTCGCCATCATTTTGTACTTTTGTAGCCTCGCTCGGTACTCTTCCGAGGCATACTGCGCCCCTCGATCAGAGTGGTGAATAAGCCCCTCAGCAGGCTTCTCGGCAAAATAAGCCTGATCCAATGCGCCAAGCACAAGTTCCGTTGTCATGCGGGATGAAAGCTTCCAGCCCACGATTTTACGAGTATATAGATCCATGACGCTGGCTAAATACATACGGCCCTCACGACATGGAATGTAAGTAATGTCCGTAACCCATACCTTGTTCGGGGCTGTTGTCTTGAAGTTTTGATTCAGCAGGTTCGGTGCGATGGGACTGGTATGATTGGAGTCTGTTGTCGTGACTTTGAATTTCTTCGACACGCATGAGCGCATGTTGTTCTCCCGCATGAGAATCCCCACAGTACGCTCGGACACCTCCCAACCTTCCTTCCGAAGGAGCATTGTGATTTTGGGGCTGCCGTAGCGGCACTTGTTGTCAAAAAAATGCCAAGAAATCCGGGACAACAAAACCCGTCGGCGCTTCTGGTAACTGTTCTCGTTGTCTTTTTCCCTGCACCATTTGTAATAACCGCTCCGTGAAACTTCGAGCACAGCGCACATCTTCTCCAATCGAAACTCGGAGCGATGATCTTCGATGAATTGGAACCTTAGTTCCTTTCTTTGCTGAAGATGTGCAGCGCCTTTTTTAAGATGGCGAGTTCTTCCTGGAGATCTTGATTCTGACGTTCTTTCTCCTGATTCT
>NZ_JBQCLK010000092.1:0-1017 GCF_051966115.1 Paenibacillus sp. SAFN-117 | reverse complement strand
GGAGGTTTTTCGTAAGTTTGCGTATTCTACCGATTCTAAGGTGCCGACTTGACATGGAGCCTCTGCAGGCATGCTTATTTGCGAAGGGGCGAAGTTGAAGACAGATTCGCAAGGCAGCCAGCCTATCATGCCTGCCCCTCCATGTAAAGTCTTTGGAGTCACTGTCGGTATATAAAAACTCGGATCATAAGGCGATATTGTATTTGGAATGGTTACCACACTGCATCACCCAGTTGGAAAACTGGATCGGAGACATATACCCCAAACTACTATGCATCCTCCGATGATTGTAAAATTCCATGTAGCGGTCGATGGCTGCATAGGCTTCTTCAAAGGTCATGAAGTCTTCTTTCGCCAACAGATCTCGCTCCAACAAACTGTGGAACGATTCAATATAAGCATTCATATTCGGTGTCTTCGGCGGGATCCGTTCATGGACTAATTCCCAGCTTTCACAAGTATCTCCAAACAACGCACTTACGAATTGTGGCCCGTTATCCGTTCGGATTACCGGCCGAGGATCTCCAGGCTTGATCCGGCTTTCAAGAGCCCGTACTAAGGTCTGACAGACGTGTTTGGCTTCACATACCGGTCCTCTATAGTAACCAACGATGACACGATCAAATACGTCAATAATATCGCATATGAAAAAGAATCGGTCTTGGCCAGCTATATAGCCATACTTGATATCCATCTGCCACAGTTGTTTAGGTCCTGTCACGATGCGGTTTTTGGGCAATCTTCGTGGGTGCTTCGATTTTCGTTTTCGTTGTTTTTGAAGAATGCCAAGCTCACTGCATAACCGATGCGACTTTTTCTTATTGAGGACCAGTTTCTTTTGCTTTCGAAGGCATCGGGCGAGTAACTTGTAGCCATATACATGTTCCTCGCCTTCGACAAGCTCAAGCAGCCATTCTTTAATCTGTTCGTCGCTCACTTTCCGTCCATCCGTCGTAAGGGAATATCCGGGATAGGAACGACCTCTGCGGCTTGCTGTAGATGGTTTTGCTTGAGCTT
>NZ_JBQCLK010000091.1:0-1156 GCF_051966115.1 Paenibacillus sp. SAFN-117 | reverse complement strand
AATCTTTTCTGCGGCTTCGATGTTCGTCAGACTGTTCATAGGCCGCAGGCGCTTTCGGAATTCCTTTATCATCCGTTCGATGGGATTGGAGGTGTAAATCGCCTCCTTGATTTGCGGAGGATATTTGTAAAAGGTCAAAAGTGTCGGCAACTGGTCTTCCCAGGACTTGATTTCTTTTGGGTACTTTTTGCCCCACTTTCCCTTAAACACGTCAAACGCAGCCAGCGCTAATTCATGATCCAGCGCATGATAGACGGTTTTGAGATCCTTTAGAAAATCGGTTTTGTCTTCCACCCGGATTTTTGGAAACGTCGAGCGTACTTTATGCACAACGCAATGCTGAACATCTGCTTTGGGGTAGACCTCGCGAAACGCCTCTTCCAGGCCCGGAAGCCCATCAAAAACCCCAAGCAGCACTTCACGTACGCCGCGGTTATACAGGTCTTTAAGCACGTCTTTCCAGCCGTTGGCGCTTTCTTGACCGCCAACGTAGAAGCCGAGGATGTGGCGATGGCCTTGCTCGTTGATTCCCATGACAAAATAGATCACTTCGCCGCTGACGGTGCTTCGTTTCAGCTTCACATACATGCCGTCCAGATAAATCACCGAATAACGCTTCTCAAGCGGTCTGGACTGCCAACGACAAACGTCTTCGAGCACGGTGCTGGTAATGTTACTTACGGTAGTAGGGGAATACTGACTGCTGAACATGCCCTCGATAAACTGAGCCACATCGCGGGTACTCATTCCGCCTTTATACATGTGGATAACAGCCTCCTCTAACCAACCGTCTCGACGCTGGTAAGGTTCAAAGACCTGTGTATGGAATTCGCCGTTACGGTCTCGCGGAACTCGTAGATCGTCGATTTTACCATACTTCGTATCCAGGGTACGTACATAATAACCGTTGCGGCTATTTGGTTTTTCCGCGTGTTCCTGCATAAAGTGCTGAATTTCTTCTCGCATGATCAGTTCGAGTTTTTCTTTCACAAAATCTGTGACAAGATTTTCAATTAGATTTGTGAGCATGTTTTCGTGTATAGTTACCATGAGTAGGGTTCCTTTCTTGGTGACTTTTTGCAATCCCGAGAATACCCTACTTTTTTGTCGCCTGTGAAGGCTCCAAATCTTGGTACACAGAATACTTTACGCCATC
>NZ_JBQCLK010000090.1:0-1241 GCF_051966115.1 Paenibacillus sp. SAFN-117 | reverse complement strand
AAATACATGAGCATGAGGAGGATTTATAGTGACCCAACTACAGTTTAACTTAAACATTGATCACTTGAAAGAGTCCGTTATGAGTTCCAATATTGAAACAGTTGTGAAGTCGACGATCGTATTGGTGCTAAATGAATTCATGGAAAGGGAACGAGATCATTATCTACAAGCTGCTGCCTATGAGCGTACTTCGGAACGTCAGGATTACAGAAATGGTTACTATGAGCGTGATTTAGTCATGAACATTGGAAAAGTAACCTTGCGTGTTCCTCGTACACGCGAGGGAGAATTCTCACCTACCGTCTTTGAGAAGTACGCACGCTGCGAACAAGCACTTGTACTTTCTATGTTGGAAATGGTGATCAACGGCGTCTCGACTCGTAAGGTTACAAAAGTCGTAGAACAACTATGTGGTGAAAGGATCTCCAAGTCCTTTGTCTCTTCACTAACAGAAAAGCTGGATCCGATCGTGAATGCCTGGGCGAATCGTCCACTGAATGTGATGTACTTTCCATATTTATTTGTTGATGCCATGTACATCAAAGTACGTGAAGATCAGCGGGTTGTATCAAAAGCCGTCTATATCGCAACCGCACTGAACAAAAACAACCAACGCGAAATCATCGGATTGATGGTCGACCATGCAGAAAGCTTTGACGGCTGGAGTAGATTCTTTCAGTATCTTAAATCACGTGGCATCCAGTCTCCCAAGTTGGTCATTTCAGATGCACATGGTGGGCTGAAGAAAGCGATTGAACGTGAATTCATCGGAACGAGCTGGCAAAGGTGTAATGTCCACTTTAAGCGTAACATTTTTAATGCGCTCCCGAAGAAAGATACCGCTGAAATACGGACGATGATTAAACGTATCTTTGAAGCCGTAACGATCGATGACATGCGCACCTTTAAGTCTGAACTCATACATCGTTATGGCGAGGAGCCTCGTTTCAAAAAGGCATTAGAGATTCTTGAAGACGGCTTTGAAGACACCATACAGTACATGATTCATCCTGAGCCGATTCGAAAACATATCCGTAGCACAAACTCCTTAGAACGGTTAAACCAGGAAGTGCGAAGAAGAGAGAATGTGATTCGTATATTTCCGAATACACAATCCGCTTTTCGCTTGATCGGAGCGGTGCTGATGGAATATGAAAAAACATTTAACAAGAGAAAGCTAGGCTAATAATCCAGTGTAGAAAACATTGTAGTGAATTTTACACAAGAGTCAGGACTTGACC
>NZ_JBQCLK010000089.1:0-1262 GCF_051966115.1 Paenibacillus sp. SAFN-117 | reverse complement strand
TATAATGGACTAAGAAAATTAGACAGCAAAAAAGGAGTTTCTTAGTTGTATGGCAACGATGAGGAGAAAGTTCACACCAGAGCAAAAAGCACAAATCGTACTGGAAATTTTGAAGGAGGATAAGTCAATTTCGCAGCTGTCCTCCGAGCATGGAATCCATGCGAATGTCCTCCAGAGGTGGAAAACGGAAGCGATCCAGAACTTGCATCAGCTGTTCGTAGATGATCGCAAAGGCATCACGAAAATGAAAAATGATTATGAACAGCAGATCAACGAACTCTATGCCGAAGTCGGAAAATTGTCCACTCAATTGGCGTGGCTCAAAAAAAAATCTGGCTATGGACCAAACTCGTGAACAGCGATTGGCCATGTTGGATTGGCAAAGCACAGAGCTGCCTCTAACCGTACAGGCGGATATCCTCAGCCTCAATCGTTCCAGCCTGTATTACAAGCCGGTACCTCCCTCCCCGGAGGAAATTCGCATCAAACACCGGATTGATGAAATCTACACGCAGTATCCGTTTCTGGGGTCCCGGCGGATCACAGCGATTCTGAATCGAGAGGAAGTGAAAGTCCATCGCAATACCGTTCAAAAATACATGCAAGAAATGGGACTGGCGGCGATCTATCCCGGCCCCAACCTGAGCAAGCGCAATTTGCAGCATCGCATCTTTCCCTATTTGCTGCGCGGGCTGACGATCGACCGTGTGAACCAGGTGTGGGGGATCGACATCACGTATATCCGGCTGCAGAGCGGTTGGATGTATCTGGTAGCGATCTTGGACTGGTACTCGCGATACGTGATCGATTGGCAGTTGGATCAGAGCCTGGAACTGCCCTTTGTTCTGGAGGCTGTAAGTCGTGCGCTGAGCGCTTGCCGGCCCGAAATTATGAACAGTGATCAGGGCAGTCATTTCACCAGTTCACAGTACATCGAGTTGCTGAATAGCAACCAAGTCCGAATCAGCATGGATGGAAAGAATCGTGCTGTGGATAACATCTTTACGGAACGACTATGGCGCAGCTTGAAGTATGAGGAAGTCTACTTGCACGAGTATACCTCGCCCAAAGAAGCGCGCCGCGGCATTCATCGGTACTTTGAATTCTACAATCATTATCGGCCACATCAGTCGTTAGATTACCGAACACCTGCAACTGTATACATGGAATAACATATCCACAGAGGGTGACTCCCGCGCCTTCGCTTGGGCTTTGTCCTCCACCAGTGGACATTATCATTGAGTAATTATACACATTACTTT
>NZ_JBQCLK010000088.1:0-1276 GCF_051966115.1 Paenibacillus sp. SAFN-117 | reverse complement strand
TTGTACGTTTCCATGCCTCGAAACGAGATGTCGAACGACTATATGCCTGTAATCGCGAATCTGCCCAGGTGTGGAATATGTGTTTAGAGCTCGCAAAGAACCACTATTCGGAGCATCGGAAATGGATTTCGCAGTCAGAGCTTCAGAAGCAAACCAAACGCCAATTCCACTTGCATAGTCAATCCATCCAGGCCGTTTGTCATAAGTATTTGTTCGCACGAGAGGCTGCCCACCAAGCGATACGAAAGGGAATTAAATCTGCGAAATATCCCTATAAGATCAAAAAGCACTACAATACGAAATGGGTCAAAGACGGGTTCAAGGTGTTCGATAACGGCAAGATTGAACTGTCGATGGGGATTCATCAAGGGAAGAGAGAGAAGCCGATTGTGGTCCATGTGGCGTCTCTTCCGGCAGGTCAGATCAAAGAAATAGAACTCGGCTATGATCACGGCCTATACCTCGCCATCTCCTACGAAGATGGGAGGGAGAACAAGAACTATCGGAAACAACATGCCGTCGGGGTAGACCCCGGTGAAATTCATACGCTTGCCGCCTTTCGTGAGGACGGAGAGAGTCTGATCATCACGGGCAGGAAAGTACGTTCGATCCATCGATTTCGCAATAAGAAGCTGGCGGAAATTCAACGGCTGCAGTGCAAATGCAAGAAAGGCTCGCGGCAATGGAAGAAATATCAGCGAGCGAAACAATACATACGATCCAAGTCGGAGCGGCAGTTGAGAGATGCCCTGCACAAGACGACAAAGCAATTTGTGGATTGGTGTGTACAGCAGTCGGTATCGGATGTTCATCTTGGCGATATCGAAGGCGTGCAGCGGAATACGCGTAAGAACAAACGCGTGAGCCGAAAGCAAGCGCAGAAGCTATCAAATTGGTCCATGGGCAAGGTGAAGCAGTATTTGACGTATAAATTGGAACGAGAAGGGATCGCACTCCATCTCGTCGATGAAACGTATACAAGTCAGACATGTCCTGTCTGCAGGAAGCGCAATAAACGAACATCCAGGAACTATCGCTGTGCGTGCGGGTATAGAGAGCATCGGGATCTGCACGGGGCCAGGAATATCCTCAGCAAAGCGTTATTCAGCGAGTTCGTGCATTTTGATGTAGAAAGCAAGATGAAGTATCTACGGATTGCTTAGGCAAGAAGTAGTAGACGGGCTGTTCCGCCCCCGATGTCTACAAGAGACATCGGTTGCTTACTAAGACAACTTCACAGATACCCCGTACTTGGATATGGAGTAGATGGGGCAAA
>NZ_JBQCLK010000087.1:0-1326 GCF_051966115.1 Paenibacillus sp. SAFN-117 | reverse complement strand
TAACTCAACTTTCGCACCTGAAATTCTTGCCTGATGCCAAGTATGACAAGGAGTTAACGGTATATTTCAGGTGGTGTTGACAAATGAAAAACACCTTTCAGATTTGGTAGAATGGAAGTGACGAGCAACCATCCCAAACGAAAGGTGTGTAACTCTATGGTACACCACAAAGCTTCGTCTGAAAAGGCGGAACAACGAATTTCTGCTGCTCTATCTGCTCTTCAAATTGGCAACTTGTTGCGTAAAGCCGGTATTTCTAAGTCATTTGGCCTTTCCAGTCTCGCAATCTTCCAACTCATTTTTACGCTTGTATTTGAAGGGCGGAATTGGTTTCGGTTGTTGGACAGTGAACGCCGGCAATCCCTGCCTGGCAAAGATGTTGTCTATCGCTTCCTGAATCACCCACGCTTTGCGTGGCGGCGGTTTTTACATATGCTCAGCCTCAAGATTGTTCAGCACTTTGAGTCGCTCACATCCGCTTCTCGCATTCGGGCCTTCATCGTAGATGACTCTGTTCTGCGCCGGGATCGCAGCAAAAAAGCGGAACTACTTGCTCGCGTGTTCGACCATACAACCGGTCGTTATGCTCGGGGATATACGATGCTGACGCTCGGTTGGTCGGATGGTTTCAGCTTTGCTCCCATCGACTTTGTCATGCTTAGCTCTGCGAAGATCGCGAATCGTCTCTGTGAGATGAAGGAGTGGCTGCTCAAGCGTACACATGGATACAAACGCCGCTGCGAATCCATGACACGCAAACCCGATGCTGTCATCGGATTGCTTGACCGTGCGCTCAAAGCCGGGTTCAGTGCCGACTTTGTCTTGATGGACAGTTGGTTTACGCAAGCTCCCCTGTTGCGAGAACTGATGGGGCGCGGCCTTCACGTGATCGGAATGATCAAAGACATGAAACAGCGCTACCGTTTCGGGACGGAGCGGCTGACCCTGCGTGAACTGCACGCACGACTACCGAAAACGAAATCTTCCGAGATTCTGGGATCGGTCATTGTACAGCTTGATGGCGGGATGCTCATTAAGCTTGTCTTTGTTCAAAATCGGAATCGCAGACGGGATTGGTTGGCCATTCTAAGTACAGACGTCACCATCACCGATGCGGAGATCGTTCGCATTTATGGCATTCGCTGGAGCATTGAGACCTTCTTTAGGTTTGCCAAATCGTATCTGAAACTCGGGTCGGAGTTTCAGGGCCGCTCCTTCGATATGCTCATCAGCCACACCACCATCGTCTTTTCACGTTATCTGGTCATGGAATGGGAGCGACGAAATGAAAACGACCCTCGTTCTCTAGGCGGCCTGTTTTTCCTG
>NZ_JBQCLK010000085.1:0-1494 GCF_051966115.1 Paenibacillus sp. SAFN-117 | reverse complement strand
AAGTCCAGCAATGGATGAGCACCTTACCCAGTTATATCAAGGGTTTGTTTGCCAATCTAAGCTGCGAAAGTTGAGTTTATAATAATAGCAACTATCATTAGTATTATATAATGGGGCTCTCCCCATGCGTAAAACAGTAAGCTACTAATAAGTAATAATACATTTTTAAGTTCTTTTCTTAATAAATAATAGCTTAATATTACAGCTGGCAAGAAAAAAAATATGAAAAATAAATTACTAAAGACCACAAAATCCCCTCTTAATTATCTTATTATTGTATGCATTTATTTTTTCCTTTTTTTGATATAAAGAAGTAAACGAAGCGATACATCTGTTGACCAAAACAACTTAATATAAACCCCGAGCAATTCAGCAAACTTGTTCGAAATTTAATTGATTTTTTAAATATTTCCCTTGCTTTTTTCATCTTTCCTGCAATTGCAAGGTTATGTCCATAAGAAAATAGAAAGCGAGAAGCATATATGGGACCTGCTTGTTGGATGGTATAGCCATGTTTTTCCCATAACAAAGTATACGCTTGAAGTAATTTGGCGAAATTTGCAGAAATACTATCCTCTGAATAATATACCGTAAGGAGCGGTTCATTAATCCAAATAAAAGGATAACGTTGCGACATTCGTATCCATAACTCCCAGTCCTGAAATCTGGGCATATCCTCGGAAAAGTAACCAATATTATAAAAACATTCTTTCGGGATAAGCACAGATGGTGTTGCTATAAAATTCTGTAAAATTAGCTTCTTATGAATGACACCTGAGAGGTCGGGGCTACTGTCATTAGGAATAAGCTCTCTCTCATTATTCTTAACTCGTACAAAACTTGTATATATAATAGAGGGGAGTTGGTTACATTGTTCCATTGCTACTTTAACTTGTTTCTCCAATTTTGTAGGTTCCCAATAGTCATCACTGTCTTGGAAAGCAATCCAATTTCCAAGTGATTTTCGAATACCAATATTGCGCGCAGCAGCTGCCCCAACATTTTTATCCAAGTTAATTATTCTTACTCTAATATCATTAATAGATTCAATAATTTGCTTTGTTCGATCCGTTGAAGCATCATTAATAACAAGTATCTCAAAATTTGAATAGGTTTGATTTAATAAGCTCTGAATCGACATAAGAACTGTTTCTTCGCGATTAAATACTGGAACAACGATGCTTACAAAAATAGGCTCTAGCAACAACTCCTCCCCCTCTGTTGAATACTAAGTTATTGTGATCTAAAAATCTTCATGGACTCTGGTCTTTGAGCCGTATTAATTACTCACCATTAAAGTAAGAGGTAAGCATTTTAAAACCCGTTTCTCTCTCCCAAAAAAACGGTCATATGAGCTAATTACCTAGTAGGCGTCGTGATTTGCACGACGCCTGTGTTTGCAGCTTTCACACTTGCTAGTTAGACCCCCATGCCTCTGACCGCGGCACCATCAGATGATGAAAATAGGGTTGTACGCTATAATTATTTTACGGC
>NZ_JBQCLK010000084.1:0-1515 GCF_051966115.1 Paenibacillus sp. SAFN-117 | reverse complement strand
CTCAACTTTCGCAGCTTAAATTCGGCAGATAGGCCTTGATGTAGCTGGGTAAACCAGCAAACCATTGTTGGAGTTGCGTTTGGATAAGTGATGTGATTCTTTTGCTCGCTTTCTTAGCTACGTTCTCAAGGATTTCAATGAGTTGTCCCAGAGCAACTGCCCAATCCAATTGACTAACTTCATCGCAGAGCAGGTGAAATAAGCCGCCCAAAGTGCGGTTGTCCGTACTTTGTCGGTGTTGCCATGCCAGCAATATGTATCGAGAGAAGACAATCGTAGTGTGACTGATGAGCAAATCGTAAGAACGACCTTGAAATTCCTTTTGCAGACGCAGCAACGATTTGGCACACTTAAAGAACACCTCAATGTCCCAGCGAATTCCGTAAATCCGGATGATCTCTTCTTCTGAGAGTGAAAGGTCGGTGCATAGAATGGCGAGCCATTCCTTTTTGTTCGAACGATGGCGTACAAAGACGATGATAACGGGAATCCCCGGAGACAGCTTGGTGCGGATGGAACGCAAGATGCCCTTGTTCTTTCCTTGAACGGGGAGGGCTTCGTAATAAAGCTCTTGTAGAGTTAATCGCCGCCCGCGGTCAAGATAGCGTTTCTTATCGGCTTTGACCATGCCGATCACATCCAGACCGCGACAAAGCATTGCTTGGATCAGCGGAGCATGCGTAAACCAACTATCCATAAGCACGTAGGAAGCTTGCACGCCAGCGGAAAACGCGCGATCGATCATGGCGGGGATGACCTCAGGAGCAGGCAAGAGAGCTTCCATCCGTCGCTTGTAGCCGGACGTTCGCTTATCGATCCCCTTCATGATGCCGTTTACTTGGGATTTGAGAGAAGCAAGCAAGGAAAAGTCAACGGGAATAAACGTATGGCCATCCGACCAACCAAGTGTGAGCATCCGAAATCCTTTGTAATAGCAGCCGGTCGCATGATCTTTAAACCTGGAAAGCAACTCGACCATCTTGCTGCGATTCCGCTCAAACATGGAATCGTCGACAACAAATACGGATACGCGGTCCGTTCCTGTAAGGGGCTGGACTTTACCGATGGTAGAGGAACTGAGCAAGGATAAGAACCGACGCCAAGCGTAGCCACTATGATTGAGAAAACGATAGACAGCGTCCTTGCCCGGAAACGATTCTCCCCTGTCGCTTTCCAGCAAACGAAACCAATTTTTGTGATGAAACAAGAGTACAAAGACAAGCTGGAATAAGAACGAGCATGTATAGCCGAATTTCTTCTTGAAGCCTGCTGTTCTCAAGTGTTGCAGCACTTTGAGTTCTTTGAAAGCCGGTTTAATCTCATTTGGAAGTTGATTATATGGTACGTTTTGATCTATCATGTAGAGGACACCTCTTCTATATGGTAGTGATTGCTGGATACTCTCACTTTACCAAATGAAGCGGTGTTTTTCTATTTACAACCTCAGTATTACATTCACCGTTAGTTCAGTCACATCATGCAATTATGCCGATTTTCGCTCTGCGAAAGTTGAGT
>NZ_JBQCLK010000083.1:0-1576 GCF_051966115.1 Paenibacillus sp. SAFN-117 | reverse complement strand
AATCAGGCTGTTGAGAAAGTCAATAAATTTCGGGTATTTCAACAATTTAACGCGTTAATATTGTATAATTTAGTTAAAATGACGAATGAAAAGGCGCGTGAACACATTGCTGAAGCGTACGAAGTCTACCCATCCTAATTCAGGACAGCTCGAAATGATTTGCATTGATTCCTTAGTACCCAAGGATCACCTTCTACGGTTGATCGATGAACATGTGGACTTCTCCTTTATTATAGAGAAGGTGCGTCCTTATTACAGCGAAAACAAAGGCCGTCCGGCACTTGATCCGATCCTGCTTTTCAAAATGATGCTCATTGGTTACTTATACGGGATCCGTTCCGAAAGACAATTAGAACAGGAAATCATTCTTAATGCTGCTTTTCGCTGGTTTCTAGGTCTTGGTTTTTCAGATTCTATACCCGATCACTCGACCATCAGTTGGAATCGAACCAAACGGTTTGCGGGCACGAATGTATTTCAGGATATTTTCGATGAAGTGGTACATTTGGCTATTCATCACCGTATGGTAGCCGGACGTGTTTTGATTTCGGACTCGACTCATATTCAGGCTAATGCCAATAAAAATAACTATACGATTCAAGTCGTTCAAGAAACACCCCAGGAGTATCTCGGCGAATTAGAGAATGCGATTAACGAAGACCGGATGACTCATGGAAAAAAGCCCTTGCCCCCAACAAAGGAGGTGCCTGAAGAGAAGAAAGTTAAAGTCAGTACGACCGATCCCGATAGTGGGTATATGATGCGCAAAGGAAAGCCGGAAGGTTTTTTCTATCTTGATCACCGTACGGTTGACCATAAGTTTAATATCATCACGGATGTTTTTGTCACACCGGGTAATGTGAATGACTCCACGGTTTACATCGAACGGCTTACACGCCAAATTGAAACGTTTGGATTCTCCAAGACATTAGAAGCCGTAGCTTTGGACTCTGGGTATATGACACCCTACATTTGTATGAAGACATTGAGCATGAACCTGTTTCCTGTCATTGCAGAACGCAGCGCCCCGACCAAAGAAGGCACTTTACCTAAGGCGAATTTCAGTTATAACAAGGAAAATGATTCTTATCTATGCCCAATGGGCGAAAAGCTGACATACACTACCACAAATCGAAGTGGCTTTAGAGAATATAAATCCGATGCTGCTGTGTGTGAAGCTTGTCCGCTACTGGAGCAATGTACAGCAACAAAAAAACAACGAAAGATCCAACGACATATATGGGAGGACTTCAAGGAACAGGTCGTCCAGAACAAACAAAGCGAGAATGGAATTGCTGTGTACAAATTACGCAGTCAAACGATAGAGCGAAGCTTCGCGGATGCCAAAGAGCTCCATGGGCTTCGCCGTTGCCGGTTTCGCGGGATCGAGAAGACCCGAGAGCAGGCAATGATGACAGCCATCGCACAGAACCTCAAGAAGATAGCGCGGTATCTAGGTAAGCTATCTTTGGCGGGAACAGCTTATGCGATTCGGTCTTTTCTTACAAGTTTAACCAATTTTGTATTTGGGGATCGTAAATTAACTGCTTAACCCCCTTTTCTCAACAGCCTGATG
>NZ_JBQCLK010000082.1:0-1637 GCF_051966115.1 Paenibacillus sp. SAFN-117 | reverse complement strand
CTGGACAGTGAAAAGTTCTTGTCGAAAAATTCATGGGAATAAAGGTTAAAGGTGCATACAGGAAAAGTAACCCAATCTGGCGAATGATATCCTTAAGGTTCCTAAGCCAGAAAGGAGATCAGATCGCAGAAAGGGTTACTCTATTAGTTTACCCGATTTCGTCGCGATTGACCATACGATGCTGAAATTTCTGAATGAAGTCCTGTCTGCATTCCGAGCTTGCTTTTCCCGAACCGCCACTTTCGAGTGGTTCGTTGTCATCATTGTCGGTTTGATGCTGCGCACCGATCATCTGGGGATGACGACCCTGATCCGGGATCTCTCCTTGCATCCGCGTGGCTACGAGACGCTGATCCATTTCTTCCGTTCCTCCGCTTGGTCGCTGGAATCCCTTCGGCTCACGTGGCTTCATGTCGTTCGGCGCGTAGCCCCACTGTTTTCCCTTAACGGAGCGGTAGTCCTCGTCGGCGACGGGATGAAGCAAGCCAAGGAAGCCCGCCGGATGCCCGGCGTCAAGAAGCTGCATCAGGAGTCCGAGAACAGCTCCAAAGCCGAGTATATTTTCGGCCATCTGTTTGGCGCCATCGGCATCCTTATGGGGACACCCTGCAAGTGGTTCTGTCTCCCGTTATTCATGAACTTGCAGGATGGCGTGAAATCGATCTTCGGCTGGGAACATCCGGCTGAGCGGCAGGATTCCCATGTTGTGCAGATGATCGATCAGGGCTTTGTGGCCGCCCAAGCGTTCGGGAAAGCAATCCTGCTGCTGGATCGGTACTTCCTGTCCATTCCCGCGCTGGAGCGATGGAAGGAAAAGAGCGCATCGGCTGTCGCGCCCTTGCACATCGTCACAAAGGCCAAAGCCAATGTGGTAGCTTATGAGCATCCGCCGACCCGGGAGAAGGGAAGAGGGCGTCCGCCGAAGAAAGGCCCGATGGTCAAACTGAAGGAGTTGTTCCAAACCCGCGCGTCCGAGTTTCAAACCGCCACAGTGACGATGTACGGCAAGGAAGAGACGGTTCAGTACCTCTGCCTGGATTTGCTGTGGGGGCAAGGACTGTACCAGGAACTGCGCTTTGTGCTGGTCCGATGGGGCGACCGGCTGTCCATTCTCGTGACCACCGATCTTACCTTGGCGGCGACGGACATCATCGAGTTATACGGATACCGCTTCAAGATCGAATGTATGTTCCGCGAAATGAAGCAAGCCATCGGTGGATTCAGCTACCATTTCTGGAGCAAGTCTATGCCGAAGCTGAAACGGTATCTCAAGAAGGGAGAATCCCATCCGGTCGAGCATGTTACCGATGAAAAGGAACGAACCCGCATTCGGCAAACGGTGAAAGCGATTGAAGGTTACGTCATGTGCAGTTGCATCGCCACGGGGCTATTGCAACTGATTGCTGTCCGTTATTCGAGCCGGGTTCCGGGCTTGTTCTTTCGCTACTTGAGAACGCACCCCAAGACGGTCGTTTCCGAGGCCACGGTGATGGCTTATTTGCGCACGTCGATTTTTCGCTTGTTTGCTCGTAATCCGCAATTATCCCTAACGAAAATAATCCAATCCAAGCAGGAAACGACTGATATTGACGCCGATTCGCTCGCTTCTTAATGCTGTAGAACTTTTGACTGTCCAG
>NZ_JBQCLK010000081.1:0-1676 GCF_051966115.1 Paenibacillus sp. SAFN-117 | reverse complement strand
CTACGACTGACCAATTAACATACAATACTTATTTTCTGTTTCCTTGAGGTACTTTGCAGGATTCCGTCTAAATCTTCTGCGCTTTGTTGTTTCTTCAAGGCGTCTAGCCCAACGTTGTCGTTCAGCGTGGAACACTTCGTAGCTAACGCTTTGGAGCCTATTCAACACATCGGTTTGCCGGAGAGCATCATCGACAAATACAACAAACTCACCGGACCGCATGATGTACTCGTTCCAGCTTCTGAGTCCCGTCATTCGTCGATGACGTGTCTTTGTCCGTCGGAAAAATCGCTCATGATCGTTATTTGTTCGAGGAACATGAGGGTGATCGTAACAAGTAAAGAGTCCTTTCCAGAATCCGTTGGTGTAACTCTTGAAGTTAGTGACCATTGGGCGGTCGTGCTCTTTGGTGTATGTTTGCTCCAACCATTGCATCAAACATCGCATGTGGAGTCGCACCGATTCACTCGTTTGGTCAATGTCTGGATTCAAGATGTTAGCGGCGTGATGCAGAGGACGTGACCAGCGTTTCACTTCTTCATAGAGTTGATGGAACTCATTCAGTTTGTTGAATATTCTGAAAACGTTCTGGAGCAGAGAGGGCCCCTTTTTTATCCAGGCAATTTTGAAGCGATGTCTGAATGGCCTGGGCGTTTTCGTAAATTCGCACTCCGGGTAAGTCTAACGGTGGATTACCGTCCTCCAGTAGTACAGAACGGATCGCCGCCAAATAGTCTTTCACTACTTCGTTTTCCGGCGATTCGTCTTTGTCTAATTTTCTTTCGATGTCGCGGATTCCGCGAAGACTTTTCTTAATGCCGGTTTTCAGCTTCCGGTCAAGCTCCACTACTGGCTTAGCGATGTCTTTTAAGTAGTGGTACTGACAATATTGGTACGGCACCTCTGGGAGCAGCGACTCCATTGCAAGACGTATAGATTGCTGTCCGTCCGTGACAATTCCAATGATACGGAAGCCAAGATCAATGACAGGCTGAATAAGTTCTTTCAGTTCTTCCGACGAGCTGCTCTTCACGCTTTTCGCGACAAGAATCGTCCCGCTAAACACTTCACGGATCACATAGAGCGTCTCGTTTCCTTTCTCGGGTTGAACGCCATCCATGGAGATCATAATTCCTCCGTGTTCTTCAGCAACTTGTTTGAGGACGGATTTCACATGGTCTGTGACGCTAGAGCGCAGTAAAGTGACGTACCGCTCGTACAATCTTTGTGAGTTTCGCTCAGAAGTAGCGACACCGCGTTCATTAAGTTCTTGGGTGATTTCTGCAATGGTCATGTGATGCTTAAACCGTAATTGCCCGACGAGAGCCAATACATCGAAGCCGTATGATGTATGTTTCATGCACAAGGAATCTGCTTCAGCTGATCTGTAGTATGTCTTAGGGTAGGCGCAGTTAGAGTTGGAGCAGACATATGCCATGCTCCATACTTGAATAACACCGGAAAGAGTCGCAATATTTTTCTTCCATGCTGTGTGGCTACGTTTCAATTTCGAACCACAATGGAGACAACGCTCAAGCTCAGGTCGATAGTATATTTTTCTCTCGGGAACAATTCGATTTTTAGGCAAAGGCATTAGAAAACCTCCGTCAAAGTATGTAAAAAATACTTCGACGAAGGTCATTGGAAATCCTTGTTAGTTAATTGGTCAGCCGTAG
>NZ_JBQCLK010000080.1:0-1713 GCF_051966115.1 Paenibacillus sp. SAFN-117 | reverse complement strand
AGAATCAAGGCGTTCAAGCTGCTGAGCGTGGCGGGGGCATACTGGCGGGGCGATTCGAAGAACAAAATGCTGCAGCGTATATACGGCACGGCATTTCCGAAGAGGGCGCAGCTTGATGAGCATCTGCACCTGCTGGAGGAAGCCAAGAAGCGCGATCACCGAAAGCTCGGCAAAGATTTGAAGATCTTTACCTTCTCGCGGGAAGTGGGGCAGGGCCTGCCGCTGTGGCTTCCTAACGGCGCCAAGCTTCGCCGGACGCTGGAACGCTATATTGTCGATCTGGAGGAGCGTCTCGGCTATCAGCATGTCTACACCCCCGTTCTTGCCAATGTCGATCTGTACAAGACATCGGGTCATTGGGATCATTATCAAGAGGACATGTTCCCTGTAATGAAGCTGGACAATGAAGAATTGGTGCTTCGTCCGATGAACTGTCCGCATCATATGATGGTTTATAAGAGCGAAATGCGCAGTTACCGCGATCTCCCTTTACGGATAGCGGAGCTCGGCACCATGCATCGCTATGAAATGTCCGGGGCGCTCACAGGGCTTCATCGGGTTCGCGCCATGACTCTGAACGACGCTCATATTTTCTGCCGCCCGGATCAGATCAAGGAGGAATTCTCCCGCGTCGTTAATCTGATTCGCGAAGTGTATCGGGACTTCGGAATTGAGGAATACCGCTTCCGTCTTTCGTACCGGGATCCGAAGGATACGGAGAAATATTTCCCTAACGATGAGATGTGGGAAATGTCGCAGCGCATGCTGCGAGAGGTTGTGGAGGAAATGGGTCTTCCTTTCTACGAAGCCGAAGGCGAGGCTGCCTTCTATGGACCGAAGCTGGATGTTCAGATCAAGACGGCTTTGAAAAAGGAAGAAACACTCTCTACCGCCCAGCTTGACTTCCTTCTGCCGGAAAGATTCGAGCTTGAGTATGTCGGCGAAGACGGTCAGAAGCATCGTCCGGTTGTCATCCATCGCGGCATCATCAGCACGATGGAACGGATGACGGCATTTCTGCTCGAGAACTTCGCAGGGGCACTTCCGACCTGGTTGGCACCGGTGCAGGCGAAGGTTCTGCCGGTTGCTCCGTCGTATAACGAATACGCCCGTAAGGCCGTTGATGCCTTGTTGGCGGCCGGCATCCGGGTCGAAGCCGATGAGCGCAACGAGAAGCTCGGTTATAAGATCCGCGAAGCCCAACTGGAGAAAATACCTTATATGCTCGTAGTGGGAGAGAACGAGCAGCAGGCCGGCACCTTGTCTATCCGCCGGAGGGGCCAGGGGGATATAGGTGCACACAGTATAGAGGATACGGCAAGCCTTATTCTCGAAGATATCCAAAGCAAGAAACATTAATTTAATACAAAGGCGATGACCAGAGACATGATTCCCTGTCCGGCCTGAACAGAGAGAGGAGCCCAGGCTGCAAGCTCCTTCAGAGACCGGTCAGGGAGTTACCCCTTTGCAGCCGTGATATGGAACCCGCGTTTGTCATTCGCGAAAGTATATATCACCGGGTTATTCCCGTTATGAAATACCGAAGGATTCGTTGTAAGGCGAAGCTGATTTTCCTGTCGGACCGGCCGCGAGCAAGCGGAAGGGAAGGGGATAGGGAAGAGCTGTCCGCCCGTGCCTGTCTTTCGTCCATTGGACGGAGCAGCGTTGGCAGCGAATCGAATGAGGGTGGAACCACGAGCAGAACGCACTCGT
>NZ_JBQCLK010000079.1:0-1726 GCF_051966115.1 Paenibacillus sp. SAFN-117 | reverse complement strand
TATTTCCAGATCCTGTAGGGCTAAAAGCGGATACCGTCTAAAGACGGTGGAGTTGAACCTCGCTTTTGGAAGTTAAAATAGACGGATGGCTGGAGCTAGGTTCAGAACAAACCGGTCTGCAGTGCCGCCATGAATTCGAACAATTTTTGCAAGGCGGAGGGTGGCTTTTTGCCGGCAAAGTGGAAGAGTGCGAACGGAAGCCTTTCGAGTCAGAAGCCGCGAATATACAGGCATTGCTGCAAGAGAACGAACAAATGAAAAAAGAGCTGGAAAGACTGCGCAGCACACGCCGTCCCCAAGCCCAGAAGATGTCCAGCAAGTTAAGAGATGCCCTGAGAGAATAGCAATCCCGGGTATCCGTTCTGGCTCCACAAGTGATCGTTATCTATTAAAAAGCACCGCGCAAGTGCTCCAGCCTCTTCGTTCTCCCCTGTAAATCCATGTAAACCGAAACGACATCAAAACGGACGGAAGCCTCGTTCAGTTGATGAAAATGCAGGTACACCTGTGCCGTATCCCTGACTTGCTTCTGTTTCCTGGCATTCACCGATTCCTGCGGGCTCCCGAAGGTACCGGTCATTCTTCTTGTCCTTACTTCGACAAAAACAAGGACAGTTCCATCCCAAGCTACAATGTCCAATTCCCCGGTGCGGCATTTCCAATTGCGATGAACAATGCGATAATTTTGCATGGTCAAAAAAGCTTCCGCCTGCCGCTCACCCCGGCGTCCCAGTTCCTTGCGGCTATCCTTACCGGGAACGCTCATCGGATACCCGCTTGTTCCCCTGCCCATTGATCGGAACGGTAGACGAAAGTCAATATTTCGGCAACCAATTGATATAAATCGGGCGGGATTTGCTGCTCCAGGTCCAGCTGGGACAGAACCTCAACCAACGACGCATTCTCTTGGACAGGAACCCCATACTCTCTGGCCTTCTGCAAAATGGTCTCCGCCACCTCGCCCTTTCCTTTGGCCACGACGACCGGGGCCGCTATTTGGTCGGGAGAGTATCGTAAAGCGACTGCTTTCTTCGGTGTATGGCTGTTGGAAGAATTCATATCCGCAGATCGACTCCTTTGTACGGTTTAGTATCATACAGAGACAGTCCCCCGTCCTCCCCCGAAGCAGCGTGGTTTTGGCCTGCTTTTTTGTCCGGGAAGGGCAGTGATCGAATGGATACAAAAGGATATCCCTGCGCCTCCAGCCTGTCCGCCACTTCTTGGCGAAACGGCTCAATGGCCTTCTCCATCCCCGAATAATCGCTATGTACGACAATGTTCACGATACGATCAGTCACTTGAACATCGACAATGGTCGGCCCGAGGTAGGCCATTCTCAAATCGAAAAGCAGTCGGCAGTTAGAGGAATCCATCTCCCCCTGCTTTCCTTTCCGGGTCTGGATGTGGACCGCCGCTGTTTGCTCACCGGAGGCATGGAACAACGGGACCGTCATCGTCACATGGGTAAACATGGACGATCTGTCAGCGGCCAGCAACAGCTGCTGGCCGGTAATTTGCTGCAGCGTCTGCTGGACCGCTTCTCGGAGGGCCGGCGGGAGGTCATCGGCCGCGGACAACTGAAGGAGCGCTCCCTTCAGCGACTGAGACGCTTCAGCGGCCCGGTCCGGGACCGCTCCGGCCGCCGCCGGGTCTGGCCCGGGCGCGGCAGGCGCAGGCTGCCCCGCAGCGGGAGCCGTCCGGCCGCCGGCGGCTGGATCGGGCGAGC
>NZ_JBQCLK010000078.1:0-2069 GCF_051966115.1 Paenibacillus sp. SAFN-117 | reverse complement strand
TGTGAACTTTCTCCTCATCGTTGCCATACAACTAAGAAACTCCTTTTTTGCTGTCTAATTTTCTTAGTCCATTATAACCCTTTGTTTATGGGCATTTTCAGCCGTGCTATTTACTTACCCTTGATTGAGAATAGCCCATTCTTGAAATCGCTTTGTTCAACCATATCCATTAATGATTTTCCATTTTCTGAAGCACCTTCTTAAAAACCACCCTGTTTCCACCACGACCATCATAATTAATAAATACAGGAACACCTTCATATTCTTGTTCCTGAGGTTCGATGATAAATCCCATTCGTGTATGAAATGCGATAGAATCCTTCTTTCCTGGAGCTGTTACACATCGAACCACACTTCTTCCCAGCATTCCTACACGTTTGAAAAACTCCTCATAAAGTGCTCGTCCAACACCTTTTCCTCGTATTGCCGGGTCAACCATTACGATTCTAATATAAGACTCATTTGGCTCCGATTGCGATAAGAATCCTATAAGAAATCCTGCCATCTTCCCGTTTTCTTCAGCTAAGAGGCAAGTATCCCGAAAATGATGGATATACCACTTTGAAATCATATCACTTGAATAATTGCTTCCCCACCAATCTGATGCTACCTCAAAAATTGCATTACAGTCATCTGGTTCAATATGTCTTATATTCAAAAAATCGCCTCTCAATCGGCGCAGCCTCCCGATTCTCATTCTTCTCCCGTTGCAATCAGATTCTCGGGGTATCTCCCGCCTACAACTTTACTCCAACACATCAAATAACTCACGAAGATAATCCCTGCGTCCATGCAAAATACGGTGGATAATAACCCAATTATCGATAAGCCGATAGAAAATCAAATGAGGGTCAACTACGATAAAACGGTATCCGCGTTGGATCAGTGAAAAGTCATCGTCCGAGAGAACAGAACCCATATTCGGAAAATCAGCCAGTTTGGAAACGGCCGTATTTATTCGGTCCAGCATGTTTTCTGCGGCTACAACATTATCTTGCGTGATGTATGAAAAAATTTCATCCATATCATCCACGGCCGCGGGGGCATATTTGATTTTACTCTTTGACGGCATCAATTTTCCTCCGCATTCTTGCTACCACTTGTTCATGATCAAGCAGCGGGGTTCCTTCCGCGATCTGCTTTTCTGCAACCAAAAGCTTGGACTGCAGTTTAATGCGAGCCTCCATTCGCCGGTAAGCCTCGTGACTCATCACTACCAGATCCGCTTCACCGTTGCGCGTTAGAATCACTGGTTCATCAAGTTCATGGCAATATTTCGAAAATCCGTTGTAATCCTGTCTAATTGTCGTTGACGGTTTAATATGCACGCTGTTCAACCCTTTCCGATGACATTATTCTGACTATATTATATCATTATAATAAACGTAAATGCCACCAATCTTTTTCCAGTGTGATTTTTCTGAGCGTAATCATGCAGAGCTCCTCCCTTCATTATCACGGAGATGTTCAATTTGCATCCGTTGACCTCCCTCACTGTGCCACGCCAAAAACAAAAAATGGCGTCCGATTGGACGCCAGAGGATATTAGTGAGTTTCCGTATAGTTTTTGAAATTGTCCATAATCGCTTGCCAGCCTGCTTGTTGATATTCAACGGGGTGAGTGCCTTCCGCGTCGAACGTTTCGACGACCTTCGTTTCGTTTCCTTGAGCAATGAAGGTGATATCAACCTTTCTCCCGTCCCCCATTGTGTATGAAATTTCCTCATGCAATTTCACAACATCGTAAATTCCGCCAAAATCAAAACCCATGCTGCCATCTTTCGCTTCCATCCTTGTAACAAACTTGCCGCCGACCCGCAAATCATTCTCCGCTCTTGGCGAGTGCCAATCATCCGATGCTTGATTCCATTTCGTGATGTGTTCCGGCTCCGTCCAATACTTCCATACTTTTTCCACCGGCGCTTGAATGACTGCCTGTACGGTTACTCTTGTTGGATTGTTCGTTCCCATTTTATAAGGACACCTCTTTCATACTGGACAGTCAAAAGTTCTACAGCATTAAGAAGCGAGCGAATCGGCGTCAATATCAGTCGTTTCCTGCTTGGATT
>NZ_JBQCLK010000077.1:0-2643 GCF_051966115.1 Paenibacillus sp. SAFN-117 | reverse complement strand
ATCAAAAGAACGCTTCGTGAATGATTTCACACCTTAAAAATTAAAAAAAACTGTCTTGACTTCTTGTGCCACTATAGAAACCGCCGGGTATATTGCATTAGAAACTAAATCTACTATTCAAGTGGATAGTCGTTTGCGGGAACGTGCTAATTGGGGCGACCTTCCAGGCCAAACCTTTGATGAGTTTGTTGCCATGTGGGAGCGGTGCACGTCTGAACCCGAATATATACCGCCTGTAGGCGATTCAGCAAAGCAAGCCGGGGAACGTTTATCTTCATTTTTAACAGAATTAGCACAGAAACATCCGTTCCAAAGTCATATTGTAATGGTTACGCATGGAGGATTAATAACGGACTTTCTTGTAAATACATTCCCCGGGGATCAACTTGATCTATGGCATCCCAATTTCATTGCCGTACAAAGCCAGTTAATTCCCGAGTGTTCTATAACCACGCTAATTTATGAAAACGGGCAATATCAAATTGCAGATTTGGCATCTGTTGAGCATTTAGAATCCATCCTTTAACCATACCAATATGTAAAGTTGGTTTAAGATATTTATTGCCTATATTCCACCTGTTTTCGTTGCTATGATCTTCATATATCAGATGCGCAGCTGATCAATTGGAAAATGGAAAAGGGGATCAAAAGATGGGTAAGGACCACATCATTCAATCGATGCTTTCTGCAAAGGTAAGTATGACGCCGAATGGGTTTGTTGCAGACCAATTAAGCCCGAAGCAGTTTGCGGATTGCCACGAGTTGTTTTTTGACAAGATTTTCGAAATTAGTTCATCGGATATATCGGGAGTAGAAGGCTATGGTGAGTTTAATGAGGATTGTCAAACAAATTATAGGACCTGCAGGGAATTTCTGATCGATACCTTTGCGGAGGATAAAGAGGGGTATTGGTACAACTGGAGGGAAATGTTTGAAACGACGGTTTTGGAACGTGAATTTTTCGAAAGATACTTTAAGGAAATGGAGGACAGAATTCATTATTGCGAAGGCAAGCGTTATTTGGTTAATAATAATACATTTTTCGTCAATATGATTACGGATGGGAAGACAACGGTTGGTTTCCCTGACTGGAGCAGATCCGGTATTTGCGATCTCCTGTTGGATTTTTCCATTATGGACCTGAATAAGCCTTACTTAAAAATACCGGAATTGTTGGTGGAGTATTGCAAGCAAAGGGACATCGTCATACCGGATTTTCAAGAAAGATACTTATGTATGGCTTATTATAAAGGAATCGATGTCTTGCGTTGGCATGCATCGATTGATGATACGGAATCCTGCATGTCTATAATGAAATCTGTCAGTGAACTGAAGGATCGACTATACGCCCTATAGATGGTGATGGTATGAAATATGAAAATGCCGGCGATGTGTTGCCGGAGGAATTATTGAAAGAAATTCAGAAATATGCGGCAGGAAAACTGCTCTATATCCCTTCCGGGGAGGAAAAAAGGGCATGGGGCGAAATGTCCGGATACCGGGATCAATTGCAGAGGCGCAACCTGATGATTCGCAATAAGTATGCCAACGGGATTACGGTTTCGGAGCTTGCGGACGAATACATTCCGTGACGGGGCAAGTATACGGTTGGTTTGGCGATGTAACGGATACGAGATGGCATACGCTGGAGTTCCAGGCCGTCATTCAAACGGGACAAGGTGGCCAGACGATCCAAAATACTGCACTCGTGAATGCTGACAACATAGATCAGCCAGGCGAACCGACGGAGATCATGTTGGTGTGGCAAGTGCTTTTTGATTGGAATGGATCACTTAACGCCTGGATGCATGCTGCCGGACTTGAACAGATAGACTGGATGAAATCGGCCTGGTGCCCGCTCCCTCCAAATCGGCCGTCTCATAGTAGTCTCGCGGGATGCTTTGCAGCCCTGCAAGGAATAAGATAATGTTGTAGCCGATATGTTTCCATAGGTAGAATACGGAGATCACACCTCTCGACGGAGGCTACAGGCACTATCCTGGATTCCATTAAGAAAATCATCTATTCGAAGAAAAATGACAGACATTTAATCTATTCTCCGACTATAGAATCAGCTGTACAATATGCGAATGCCGGAATGCTCGAGGAATGGATTCAGTGCTATCTGCTGCTCACCCGAAAAGTGGCTCCCATTCTGCATGATGTTATGAAGGAGGACCAGCTATATTTTGGAGTCGTTAAGTTTCCACTGCGTCTTATCGAGCGTGATGGATAAGTTATGATGATGAGCTCGAAAAACTAAAGCCGTTGTTACGCAATGCTTACCAGTGCATATACAATTATCAGCTTGTTCGTTCTCCTATACGATTCGTACGAAAGCTATAATCAACGACGGCGCTCTGGAGAATCTGACTTCATACTGAATCAGAAGCGGCTGGAGGGCGGCTGCATCGTCATCATTTTCATCTGCAAGGTTTTCCCCACTCCCTATGACAAAGTTGCGGTGAAATCTGGATGGGTACCCGTATGAATGCCATTATAATAATTTAGTTTTGTCATCATGGGTGGTAAATCTTCATTTTTCTCGACAAATACAATATCCCAAGGTCAAGTCCTGACTCTTGTGTAAAATTCACTACAATGTTTTCTACACTGGATTATTAGCCTAGCTTTCTCTTGTTA
>NZ_JBQCLK010000076.1:0-2999 GCF_051966115.1 Paenibacillus sp. SAFN-117 | reverse complement strand
TGTTTCTGCTAAAGCATAATGCCTAAAAGCTGACGGTGTTGCCTGTCCGGGGATTGACGAATATAATGTCCATATCTTAGAAAAGGAAAAGGATGCCCCCTAACGCGTGAACTTGTTGGTAGCAAGATCACCGGAGACATCCCCTCACAAAACATATGATCATTGTATCAAATTACGAGCTGGTTGAGAAGATCCCCGGCGTTTTTTGTTAGGTGTGCAGAAGTCGTCCCTAGTCCTTGTTGTAGCGAGAGTTTATCGGTGATCGGAAGCCGGAGCCGGAAGCTTGTCCATGCTACGGGAGAAAAGAGCGAGTTGGTCATTCGAAGGCTGCGTTGTATCGGCTGCCGGAAAATTCATCACGAGTTACCGGACTGTATTGTGCCTTACAAGCGTTATGAATCAGCATGTGTGGAGAACGTCATCACCTTAGAACCATCGGAAGTAGATGTTGCCGCAGATCACTCTACACTGTTCCGTTGGCGGAGTTGGTTTTGCTCACTTGCTGCGTACTTGCTCGGATGCCTGGAATCTATTGCTATTCGCTTTCATCTAGAGGTTGTGGAGGAATCGTCCGCCCCTTCACAAACTGCACACCATAGTAGATTCGGACGTTACGTCGGCGATGCCTACGGGTGGCTATCCAGAGTTGTCCGCCCCATCGCAAATTCAAATTTATGGGTACATACCCGTTCTGCATTTTTGTCCGAAGCTCCCTGAGATAGACTTGTATCGAATCTATCAGAAGAGGTGCATAGGGATGAAAGATCGAAAGAAAGCGGAACAAATCGCTGCAGAACGTGTGCAACTCCTGGCTCCCCTGCTTACGGAAGGGCTTGATCCGGCAAAGGCAAGGGAAATCAAGCAGAGAATCTGCGAGCAAACCGGAATATCGGAGAGGACGCTCAGGCGGTATCTGGCAGCCTACCGGCAAGAAGGTTTCTGTGGGTTAAAGCCAAAGAGTAAAGGGAAACAACTTACGCTCCCCGCCATTGCGCCAGAAATCTTAGAGCAAGCGATCTTATTGCGGCGGGAGGTGCCGAGTCGGAGTGTCGCTCAGATCATTCAGATCATGGAATGGGAAGGTCGCATTCAACCCGGACAAATCAAGCGAAGTACGCTTCAAGAAAAACTAACAGCACACGGTTACAGCACAAGGCATATGCGGATGTACGCAGATTCCGGTGTGGCCGCCCGGCGGTTCCAACAGCGACACCGCAATCGCCTTTGGCACTCGGATTTGAAGTACGGTCCGTATCTGCCTATTGGGCTAAACGGGGCGATGAAACAAGTGTTTCTCGTTACCTTTATCGACGATGCGACGAGGTTTGTGCTCCACGGTGAGTTTTACCCCGTTATGGATAAGACGATCATCGAGGATGGTTTCCGAAAGGCCATTCAGAAGTACGGTGTTCCAGAAACGGTGTACTTCGACAACGGGAAGCAGTATCGCACCAAGTGGATGACGCGGACGTGCTCGAAACTAGGCATTCGTCTTCTTTTCGCAAAGCCGTATTCGCCGGAATCCACCGGGAAGGTTGAGCGATTCAATCGGGTGGTAGATGCTTTCCTCAGCGAAGCAGCACTCGAGAAACCAAAGACGCTCGACCACCTGAATGAGCTGTTTCAGGCCTGGCTTTCGGAATGTTACCAGAACAGATCCCATTCGGCTTTAGAGAATAAACGAAGTCCCGAAGCCGCATTTCGAAGTGACAAAAAGGCGCTGCGGTTTGTGGAGCCGGAGATACTGGCAGCCGCCTTCCTTCACTGTGAATCTCGCAAAGTAGACAAATCCGGATGCATCAGCTTTATGGATCGCAAATATGAAGTCGGCCTCCCGTTCATCGGATGTACCGTAGATGTGGTGTACGACCCGGCAGACATGACAGAGTTGACGATCGAATACGAGGGTCACGCACCGTGGAAGGTCAAAGAACTTGTGATCGGCGAGCGCGCGGGGAAACGCCCTTCACTGCCGGATCATCTTCAGCCGCTGCCGGCAGATAGGTCAAGACTGCTCACCGCTGCCCAAGAGCGGAGCCATCAGCGCTACACCGAACAAGCGCCAGCGGTCACCTACCGAAGGAAAGGCAAGGTGAATGGCGATGTTTGAAGCATTTTACGAGTTGAGTCGTTCACCATTCTCCAGGGATGTTCCGCCAAGTGAATTGTATGAGTCGGCAATTCTGGAGGAGACGCTCGGGCGCTTAGAGTATGCGGCTGAGCGGCAATGGTTTGCGGTCGTAACCGGTGACTGTGGAACGGGAAAGACAACGACGATTCGACGTTTTACGGAAGAACTGGATGCTGCCAAATTCAAGGTGCTCTACTTGTCAGACTCCAAGCTGACGCCGCGGCATTTCTACAAGGGGCTGCTTGAACAACTCGGTTGTGAGTCGAAATTTTACCGCGGGGATGCCAAGCGTCAACTGCATCGGGAGATCGAACTTATGCGCGGGATCCACGGGCTGCAACCCGTTGTAGTCGTGGACGAAGCCCATCTGTTAGATCGGGAGATGCTAGAAGAGGTTCGCTTCCTACTGAATTTCAAGATGGATGCGCAGAGCCCAATGGCGCTCATCCTCGTAGGGCAAAGTGAACTGTGGGATCGTATTAACCTACAAGCGTACGCCGCGATTCGCCAACGTATCGATCTGCAATGCAAGTTGCCTCATTACGATCGGGCACAAACCGGGGCATACGTTCAAAGACACATGACCTACGCCGGTGCGGAACGAGACATCTTCACGGATGGAGCAATCGACGACATCTATCGCTTCTCTAGCGGAGCAGCTAGGTTAATCAACAAAGTGTGCACGCATTGTTTGATCTACGGTGCTCAGAACAAACACCGCATCATCGACGATCATATGGTTAAAAGAGTGATTCAGGGAGAATTATCATAATTCTCCCTCTCGTATATCCGAAACTGGTCAGATTGACCGTCAATAGCAGGACAACTTACACCGTCAATCTCAGGGCATTATGCGTTAGCATTAACA
>NZ_JBQCLK010000075.1:0-3025 GCF_051966115.1 Paenibacillus sp. SAFN-117 | reverse complement strand
GATCATGTATAGGTTAAGCCCTCGACCGATTAGTATTCGTCAGCTCCATGCATTGCTGCACTTCCACCCCGAACCTATCTACCTCGTCGTCTACAAGGGGTCTTACATACTGGGAAATCTCATCTTGAGGGGGGCTTCACGCTTAGATGCTTTCAGCGCTTATCCCTTCCGTACTTGGCTACCCAGCTATGCCTCTGGCGAGACAACTGGTACACCAGCGGTACGTCCATCCCGGTCCTCTCGTACTAAGGACAGCTCCTCTCAAATTTCCTACGCCCGCGACAGATAGGGACCGAACTGTCTCACGACGTTCTGAACCCAGCTCGCGTACCGCTTTAATGGGCGAACAGCCCAACCCTTGGGACCTACTTCAGCCCCAGGATGCGATGAGCCGACATCGAGGTGCCAAACCTCCCCGTCGATGTGGACTCTTGGGGGAGATAAGCCTGTTATCCCCAGGGTAGCTTTTATCCGTTGAGCGATGGCCCTTCCATGCGGAACCACCGGATCACTAAGCCCGACTTTCGTCCCTGCTCGACCTGTACGTCTCGCAGTCAAGCTCCCTTCTGCCTTTGCACTCTTCGAATGATTTCCAACCATTCTGAGGGAACCTTGGGGCGCCTCCGTTACCTTTTAGGAGGCGACCGCCCCAGTCAAACTGCCCGCCTGACACTGTCCCCCAACCCGATTCAGGGTCGCGGGTTAGAACCTAGATACGATCAGGGTGGTATCCCAACGTCGCCTCCACACATGCTGGCGCACATGCTTCTCAGGCTCCCACCTATCCTGTACAGATCGTACCCAAGTCCAATATCAAGCTACAGTAAAGCTCCATGGGGTCTTTCCGTCTTGTCGCGGGTAACCTGCATCTTCACAGGTATTAAAATTTCACCGGATCTCTCGTTGAGACAGCGCCCAAGTCGTTACGCCATTCGTGCGGGTCAGAACTTACCTGACAAGGAATTTCGCTACCTTAGGACCGTTATAGTTACGGCCGCCGTTTACTGGGGCTTCGGTTCATAGCTTCGGGTTACCCCTAACCACTCCCCTTAACCTTCCAGCACCGGGCAGGCGTCAGCCCGTATACTTCGCCTTTCGGCTTCGCACAGACCTGTGTTTTTGCTAAACAGTCGCTTGGGCCTATTCACTGCGGCCCCCTCGGGCTATTCACCCTACCGAGGCACCCCTTCTCCCGAAGTTACGGGGTCATTTTGCCGAGTTCCTTAACGAGAGTTCTTCCGAGCGCCTTAGAATTCTCTTCCTACCTACCTGTGTCGGTTTACGGTACGGGCACCTTCTCCCTGGCTAGAGGCTTTTCTTGGCAGCTGGAGTACAAGTTCTTCGGTACTGCAATTTTCCCTCCCCATCACAGCTCAGCCTTACGGTGTGCGGATTTGCCTACACACCAGCCTTACTGCTTGGACAGACTCTTCCATCCGTCTGCAACTCTTCCCTTCTGCGTCACCCCATCGCTCATAGCGGTTCACGGTGGTACAGGAATTTCAACCTGTTGTCCTTCGACTACGCCTTTCGGCCTCGCCTTAGGTCCCGACTTACCCTGAGCGGACGAACCTTCCTCAGGAACCCTTAGGTTTTCGGCGGACAAGATTCTCACTTGTCTTTTCGTTACTCATACCGGCATTCTCACTTGTATGCTGTCCAGCAGTCCTCACGATCTACCTTCAACCTGCATACAACGCTCCCCTACCCAAGAGTGATCGTTAGATCGCTCCTGCCACAGCTTCGGTGGTGTGTTTAGCCCCGTTACATTTTCGGCGCAGAGTCACTCGACCAGTGAGCTATTACGCACTCTTTAAATGGTGGCTGCTTCTAAGCCAACATCCTGGTTGTCTTTGCAACTCCACATCCTTTCCCACTTAACACACACTTGGGGACCTTAGCCGATGGTCTGGGCTGTTTCCCTCTTGACGATGGATCTTAGCACTCACCGTCTGACTCCCGGGGTCCAAGAAGATGGCATTCGGAGTTTGACTGAGCTTGGTAACCCTTGGCGGGCCCCGCACCCAATCAGTGCTCTACCTCCATTTCTCAACCTCCCGAGGCTAGCCCTAAAGCTATTTCGGGGAGAACCAGCTATCTCCGAGTTCGATTGGAATTTCTCCGCTACCCCCACCTCATCCCCGAATTTTTCAACATTCGTGGGTTCGGGCCTCCAGTGAGTGTTACCTCACCTTCACCCTGGACAGGGGTAGATCACACGGTTTCGGGTCTACGCCTGCGTACTCATTTCGCCCTATTCAGACTCGCTTTCGCTACGGCTCCGCATCTTCTGCTTAACCTTGCACGCAAACGTAACTCGCCGGTTCATTCTACAAAAGGCACGCCATCACTCATGAACGAGCTCTGACTTCTTGTAAGCACACGGTTTCAGGTTCTTTTTCACTCCGCTCCCGCGGTTCTTTTCACCTTTCCCTCACGGTACTGCTTCACTATCGGTCGCTAGGGAGTATTTAGCCTTAGCAGATGGTCCTGCCAGATTCCCACGGGGTTTCACGTGCCCCGCGGTACTCGGGATCCGTCTAGCACTTTTGCTCATTTTCGGCTACAGGGCTTTTACCTCCTCTGGCCGGCCTTTCCAGACCGCTTCACCTAATGAGCTCAGTCCATGTTGACGTCCCACAACCCCGATGCACAAGTGCATCGGTTTAGGCTCTTCCGCGTTCGCTCGCCGCTACTGACGGAATCACTATTGTTTTCTCTTCCTCAAGGTACTTAGATGTTTCAGTTCCCTTGGTATGCCTCTTCCGTACCTATGGATTCAGTACGGAGTGCGTATCCATTACGATACGCGGGTTCCCCCATTCGGACATCCCCGGATCGATGCTTGCTTACAGCTCCCCGAGGCATTTCGTTGTTCGCCACGTCCTTCATCGGCTCCTAGCGCCTAGGCATCCTCCGTGTGCTCTTACTAGCTTAACCTGATTTCTCTTCATTAAGAAAAATCCAATCACTGGCTAATGGATGCTTTCGCATTTTCATTCGCTATCTAGTTTTCAAGGAACAA
>NZ_JBQCLK010000074.1:0-3101 GCF_051966115.1 Paenibacillus sp. SAFN-117 | reverse complement strand
TTGGGTTACTTTTCCTGTATGCACCTTTAACCTTTATTCCCATGAATTTTTCGACAAGAACTTTTCACTGTCCAGATATTATTAATATATCAAATAAATTTAGAAAGCAACTGCTGGTTGTGATGAACTACTATACAAACCATCGCTTGTTTAAGTGTTTTTCAATATATCAACAACTAGTTATATATTCGCATAAATCAATTATGCAGAATGGCTTTATAATATGGAGGTGTTTTAAAGCGTGAATCGGATGTTTAGATTTTTATCAATTCTTCTCGTCTTATTACCAGTACTTTTCATGCTACGGTTTCCTAACAAAACTTTTTTAGTCTCTAAATTTTATGACTACTTTAATTTAAGGATTGAAGGCAAAACAGTATTTATATTGCCTATCATAATCTTTGTTTGTTTTGTTATTGGAATCTTTTTACTTATAAAGCATTACAAAAAAAGGAGACTTTTAATCATACTATGTCTAACACTTGCCCCCATATTGCTATTCAAAGCATATATATATATTTATTTGTTCATGATGTACGCGCTTTATACTACAATCAAAAAAATAGTTTTTGTGAAATAGGTGTAAATAAAAAGGACGGCCATACTGGATATTGTCAATTTCAAATTACAAATCGCTCAAACAAAGAGATTCGTTTCAAAATCACTATAAGCGACAAGAATTTTATTGATAAAGATTTGAGAGAAATAGTGAGAGAAAGAGAAGAAGAAATCCATACCGCTGGTGCCAATACCACAAAAGTTTTTGAATTAGTATTTCGGAAAGAAGCTGGCTCCGCATCGGATGTATTATCTAAGAAATATTCGGGGATTAACATTGATGTCACAAACGCCCCTTAGAGAGAGATAGATTCAGGTACTTTAACATTTTGACATGGAAGCTAAATGAACTCAACAAGAAAAAGCGTGCTGGTTAAAATTACGGTTTGCTTGTCGATTATCCTGCTGGCTGTGGCCGCTTTTGTGTCGTTCTATAACTTCCCCAAGACGATAGAACTTGAATATCCTGCAGTTTATGTGTTTTACCGGAAATCTCCTCCATAAACAATCTTTTCATTTCCGCACCGGCAACACTTACGAAGAAGCCAGAATTGTGGAATCGAAAACCAACAAATTTACACAACACTTATTCCAAGGATTTTCCTTATTCCATACCACTACATTTCTCCCCAACGTAGTGTTTTGGAATTTTTTTATTCTTTCGCACGCTCCCCGGTCGGCTCGTTAACTCTCCAATATATGCGAATGTATTCCTTTTGTGGACATCCGACATCCTATATAGGTGTTGCTTTCAAAACGAGCAAAAGTGCACGTCTTTTTGCGAATATTCGGTAAATCTCGCAGAAGACGTGCGAATCCGCAGGTCTATCCCCACCCCATTCGGAAAAAACTGTACTTTCGCTGGTCATTCGCCGACTTTGGCTAAAATCCTTCTGAAGACCTGCATTTCTGTCGGTCCTTACGTGGTAACGAGCAACGGTTCACCGGCCTTTTAACCGCCGATCTTACGGCAAATTCGTCCACAGCCTAACAAGCTATACTTTTGCAACGGAGGTCTCCTGCGGCGGAAGCTCCGGGGTCATCTCCAGCTTTTTCTGAAAGTATGGAATGGAAAACAAGGTGCCTATAGCAACGGAGATCAATAGGACAAAGACTACTCCCGAGAAATCTTTAACGAACAAGATAAGTACCAGCATTACACAGCGCGTTAAGCAGATCAAGCATTCCCGCCATACCAGCAGTGAGGACTGCCTCTCGGGAGGATGGTGGCTGATGGCTCTGAACTGCTGGGCATTCCAGGTCGTACCGAAGTAGAACAAGCCAACGGTCGTCATGACATTAGACAATATGAGCACCACGGGCACCGGGTACAGCATCAGCAGAAAACCGCCGGCCAGCAGCAGAATGGCCGCATGGAGCCAGTTCCATTCTCCAAGCTTGAGCTTGCGATACAGAAACAGGGCAAATAATGAGGAAGAGGTGTACAGCGTATTCAACAGAGCTATGATCGTCTTGTCTTCCGTTATGCTGAATGTAAAGAGGAGAGCAAACAAGCCTTGAAACTGCAGGAACAGTCCAGCGGCCAGACAGGACGGAATAAGCCATTTCAGCCTGGGCTCCATGAAGACCTGCCGGTATTTCATCGTTTCCCCCCAGTTCTGCTGGCGGAGGTCCTTGGACTTTAATGATATTCGGGGAAGCGTTAGCGCGGTTATAAGCATGCCGGTCACAAACAGCAGCATCAAGGTGAAGGAGCCGGAATAGCCGAACCAGCCGATCACTTGAGCCGCAACGATAGGAACCGACATATTGGTAATCTGGGAAATAGTGTTCGAGGCGGCAAAAAAATTGCCGAATTCCTGCCCTTTGCCGGAAGTGGAGATACTTAAATTTTGGGCACAGGAAAAGAAGCCCCACATTATGCCCACCGGCATTCCGATGATGGATATCCACAGCATCCGATTATCGAGATGCAGAAAGGAAAGCAGGAGGAAGGCGGTCCCACCGGATAAAGCGGACAGCCCGAATAACAGCCGGATCGACCAGCGCTTCAAGAGCCATGCTCCAAGCGAAAAGGATAGCGCCCAAGTAAGAAACAGGAATAAATTAAACCAGGCTACATCAGCGATTCGATGCCCCTGCTCCCAAATATAAAGGTTCACAAAAATCCCGATGTAGATAAAAATAATGAATGACATGGCATTCATTAAGAGCAGCCTGCGGAACTCTTTGGGCAATCCCACGGACGATCCTCTACTTTCATTGATGTCATTAACCGCGTTACCCTTAACTTAGCACGTCCGTTATCTTTTTCCGAGGCTCAAATATCGTCTAAAATCGCCGCTTGGAGGCAAATTGGAAGGATTCAGCCAATAAATGCCGCGTCCTCGAATCGTGTAGTTTTATTTAGCGTCTTTTAAGCTGTTTTGGAGTTACGATGAATACAGCCCTTATTTAAGACCGGTTTCCTCAAACTTGAAAAAATAGCTGCACTATTACTTTTAATGGTAGCGTCAAGAAGTTTGTGTAAGCTGGTAGGGTTATCCATCGGGACGATGGATAAGAAATATTTTTTATGTTTA
>NZ_JBQCLK010000073.1:0-3138 GCF_051966115.1 Paenibacillus sp. SAFN-117 | reverse complement strand
GTGTGAACTTTCTCCTCATCGTTGCCATACAACTAAGAAACTCCTTTTTTGCTGTCTAATTTTCTTAGTCCATTATAAGGTTATTGAGAAGCACTCTGAAGTAGACATTCTTATTAACAACTTGGGAATTTTTGAGCCTGTTGAATATTTTGATATCCCTGATGAAGATTGGTTCAAGCTGTTTGAAACCAACATCATGAGCGGTGTTCGACTTACCCGCCGGTACCTGAAACAAATGATTCAGAAAAAGGAAGGCAGAGTCATCTTTATCGCCAGTGAAGCAGCGATTATGCCATCTCTGGAAATGGCTCATTATAGTGCGACCAAAACGATGCAGCTCTCGCTCTCCCGCAGTTTAGCCGAGTTGACTAAAGGAACGAATGTGACTGTCAATACGGTTATGCCTGGTTCCACGTTAACTGAAGGAGTGGAAACGATGTTAAATCAGCTTTATCCTAATGAGAGATTAACAATGGAAGAAGCTGAAAAGCGATTTATGAAAGAGAACCGGCCAACCTCCATTATTCAAAGGCTTATTCGACCAGAAGAAATTGCACATCTCGTCACCTTCTTAAGTAGTCCTCTTTCTTCTGCCATTAATGGTTCCGCGTTACGTATAGATGGAGGATTAGTACGTAGCGTGTTTTAATAAATCAATTTTGCAGCTGCACCCGTTCATTATCTGGCTTCCTTCAAATCGTCCCGGCTTTGCTCCAGCAACTGAAGGATCGAATCATTTACCAAAGTTGGGTTTTCCCTTGTCATATGCGGTCTATGGCTTCCTCCCGAGACAACTAAATATTTTGATCCTTTGACAAGGGAGCTCAAATATTTAACCCTTTCCTCGTCAACAAATGGATCCTGCTCCCCCGAAATAAACAGGCATGGACATTGAATACTTCCAAGCTGTTCCGTTGTAAGCTGCGGGTAAAGACGCCAATCTTCAGCCGATTGTTTCATGAATTCTTGCCAATTCCCTTTATGTGCTTCGCTGTGTCTTTCCATCATTTGGTCGATTGTAGTTTGCATCCCTTTATCTATTAGCCATTCTGAAATCCGGGAAGTAGCAGGTGTATTTTTTTTGAAAATCCAATATTTGACTAGCAAAAGCCAATATTCCGCGAGAATAACCGCTGTGCAAAAAAATGAGAACTCTCCATGCCCCATCTTCTCGTAAAACATTTCCAAATCATTGACCTTTACATATGGCATTATACTCCCCCTATCCGCTGTTCTTTTCCAAAAAATCAAGAATGGTATCGTTTACAAATGCAGGATCTTCCCTATTCATATGAGTTTTATGGCTTCTACCGGGTACGATAACATAACGGGAGTCAGGGATTAGATTTGTCACCCGTTTTAGATCCTCTTCTGGAGCGAACTCATCATACTCCCCTGCGATAAACAAAGCGGGACAGCTTATACTTCTTAATTGATCGTCCGTCAGATTGGGATAGGTTCGCCAATCCTTTATTTTCTGCCTAAGAAACTCCTGCCAATTTCCTTGATGCGCATCAAAATGTCTTTCTTCCATCGATTTAATGAAATCATAGTTTTTGTTTTGCAACAGCCGTTCCGGCTCAAACTCTTCCGATCCCATGGATGCAACAAAGCCGCTTTGACCGATAGAAGTTAATGATGCCACTCTTTCGGGCTGATTAACAGCGCAATGTAGTGCCACTCCTCCACCCATGCCGTAACCGATGAAATGGGCCTGTTGAATCTGAAGCTGGTCCATAAATGCAAAAATATCGTCTGCATGCTGGGGAGTACTCCACTCAAGACTGCTGCTCCTCGTTCTGCCGTGCCCTCTGAAATCCGGAAAATAGCAAGTATACTTGCGTTGGAAGTCGAGTATTTGACTGGCAAAAGCCAATATTCCCCGAGAAAATCCACTATGTAAAAACACTATCGGACTTCCGATCCCCATCTTTTCATAATACATTTCGATGTTGTTGCATTGAATATACGGCATCCCGATTCAGCTCCTTTAAGACGTTATATTTTTCAATTGGAAAGTATAATGCCAGCTGCTCTTTACTATACTTCAGGATCGTAAAATTCCTCCTCGTGTCTCCACCATTAAATTACAATCATCCACAAACATACGTTCTCTATACTTTACCATATAGTGGTAATCGGTTCGAGGGGTTTTTACGCGTCGTGGGATTTGGTGTTTGAGGTTTTCTCGTCTTTGAACAAAATAAGCCGCTGACGCGGCTTATTTTGTTCAAAGACGCTCTTGATATTCTCTGACAACGTTAGAGTTTAACTTTAGTGAAATACAGATTCAAATCATCATCCACACGAACCATGGAACCGGGAGTTACCGGTTGTTGCTGATACGCCACTCCCCTGCCGTCGGGTATATATCCCCTTTTTGCATACATACGCTGTGCACTGCCATAACTTTGATAGAGTCCGACGCCGATTCCAGCGATTCCATATTTCTCAAATGCAATGTTCTCGATGGCTTCCATTAATGCATTTCCTATCCCCCGATTTCGAAATGGAGGAATAACATTGAAATCATTTATTTCCGGTATGCCATTTTCAACAAAGTAAGGGTAATGTGAGGTAGTAAGAAGATGTAAGCTTCCCGCGAACTGCTGTTGGTAAAAGGCTAGTAAAGTAATTCTTTCCCCTGTTACATTCTGTTCCCAACATCTCTGGATGTAATCCCTGGACTTTCCGACACCATGTTCTGTGAAAACTTGATACACAAGCTCTACGTCCGATTCAGTCATTTGACGAATTTCAATAGAATTAGTCATAATCTCCCCCCCTATTCAATTACTACTATATAATTCGTTTACCAGTTGGTTTAATGCTGGAGAACGTCACCCGAATTGTAAATAGCTCGCCATATCCTGCATTTTTTGTACCGGCATGGACGCTAAATGGATTTCATCCAGTTATTTTGTCTCCTTAAGGGAAAAAAATGAAAACTACCTTGAAAATCCGTCTATTTTACCGTCTGCAGGCATCGTTGCAAGCAGAGCGGCACGTCTAACTGTATTTTGTACAGGTAGATTCAAGCGAATGGGCGAAAATGATCAAACTACCTTGAAAATCTAGATATGCATAAAGTAACTTTTTAGACAATACGAAACTAGACCCTTTGCCAAATAAGGGACT
>NZ_JBQCLK010000072.1:0-4944 GCF_051966115.1 Paenibacillus sp. SAFN-117 | reverse complement strand
ATCAAAAGAACGCTTCGTGAATGATTTCACACCTTAAAAATTAAAAAAAACTGTCTTGACTTCTTGTGCCACTATAGGTTTCCAGGCATTGAGTTTTTCTCTCGGCTGTTAGGCCGGAGGTGCTAATGTCGGGAAATCCTTAATTTTATTGTTTGCTTGTAACATATCAACCTATCAACTGCCCTGAAGGTTCAAAAATTTTAGCATCCTATCTGCTTGGTTGACAATTAGGTGGCCCGTATCAGGCAGCAGCTCGATCTTAGCTTGTTGTGCAAATTGTTTAAGTCGATTAATACTCTTGCCGGCAGGTATTAATTGATCAGAATCGCCAAAAAGCATTAAAATCGGCATAGTTAATTGATGAAGTGACTGATCACTAAATAGTGGCATTTTTGCCGTTCGTGGTTTGAAATATTTGAAGGTAAGTGATGCGAATGCAAGATCTTCTCCCAATCCGGATATCGATGATGAAGAAATATTACCACCCACTAATTTGAGTGTTTGTAGCTGACCCCATTTTCCAAGTAGTGAGAAAAAAACTGCTTTCCATAGGAAACTGGTTTTTTCATGTGCAAGCCCTCCGGGACAAAGCAAAACCAATTTATCAACCTTATCCGGATAGGTGGTGGCGAAACTCAATGCCATCCAGCCGCCTAATGACATAGCTACAATTGAACAGGTGCTTAATCCAAGTGCATTTATTGTTTCATTCAGCCATAGAGCATAGGCACCACTTTCGTAGCTTGGTCGGCGTGCCGCTGATAATCCTGCTTCTCCAATTCGCCTATCTTTCTATTTCAGAAGCCATTTTTCAGCTTCTTCTATACTTTCATACAATCTAAAATGATTGCCTTTGTTCGTTTCCATGGCCATTTCTTTAAATCTGCCTTTTTGAATGGTCTCCCGAGGAATAATAGCAGCAGCTTTTATCCCATAGTTTATGAATTTCTGAATAATATTGCCGGCTGATTTGGTTTTAAGTTTGAAGAAGTCTTCCGATAAGGCTGTATAGTGTATCATAAGCGCATTTATCCCATGTTCCCAGCATAAAGCTATGAGATCAAGTGCATCATTCTCTGTACCTAAAGGTTCAGCAGCAGAAATCAGTTCAATATATTTTTTATTCTCTATTTCTCTAATTTGATAGTTCATTTTGTCTTTTTCCTCCATACCTTCATTTTCAAACAACTTCTTACGGGTTTCACGGACCCAATTAAGTTCATTATTATAGGTTGAAATAATGTTTTCTGAAATCATCTCCCATATTAAGCTTTCCCTAGTGCTTCTATTAGGTGAATGAAGAGCACGTCTGTATTTTTCCTTCTGCATAGCCAATTGCAGTTTGATTTCATTTTCATATTTTGAGAGTACGTCACTTAATTCTTGATTACTTAACATGTCTGACCATGCAAGCTGCACCAAAAATGTTTTTTTGATCTCAGGAGCTTCTGGTGATGACACAAGCCAATTTTTTAGTTCCTTAAGTCCTTCTTCTGTTATGGTATATATTTTCTTAGAAGGAGAGTTATCCTGATGGACCACTTCACTGGTAACCAAATCTTCATTTTCCAAGTTCAGAAGGGCCTTGTAAATTTGATTATTATTTCCGGACCAATACATGAAGGAGGAATCCTCAAAAATCTTTTTTAGCTCATACCCTGTTGAGGACTTCCAACTCAGAATGCCTAATATTGCCATTTGGATTGACATAATTACACCCCGTTGTTATTAACATAGGTTAAAAGCAACATATGGTATTGTGATTGTCAATCTAATTCACTTTAATTGATAAAGGGACTATTGTAGTTATGCGAAATACAATGATTTTGTAGTTAATACTTTGGCCCCTAACCCAATATATTCTGATGCCCCTATTTCCACTATATGTAAAAGGGCAAATTGCACTTGACATCACCACAATGGGTGGTATACATTGTTTCTAATATTTAAAACGTTGAAAAGGAATAGTACGGTTATCTAAGCGAACAGAGAGCTGTTGGTCGGTGTGAAACAGCCGTGGAGAAAACCGGAACTCGCCTTGGAGTTGCCCGCTGAACCCGTGAAGTAGGCGGAGCCGGAGCCTGACCGTTATCATCAGGAGGATACAAGGTTTGTCCGTGTTTGTTGTAACCCTGTATCCGTAGAGTGCATGCCGATTACGGCATGAATTCGGAGTGGTACCGCGTAAGATGTCAAAGTCTTTCGTCTCTGTTATTGGAGATGGAAGGCTTTTTTTGCGCGTCCGATCTTATTGCAGATAAGCACAGGAAATCGATGAAAGGAAGGATATCCATGAAAAATGTTGAAAAATACGCCAGAGGATATTTTATGCCGCCGGTAACAAGCTTGAAATGGACCCAGAAGGAATATATTACAGAAGCGCCGATTTGGTGCAGCGTCGATCTTCGTGACGGAAATCAGGCATTAATCGTTCCGATGAATTTAGAGGAAAAGCTGGAATACTTCAAATTGCTTGTAGATATCGGATTCAAGGAGATCGAGGTTGGATTTCCCGCAGCTTCGGAAACGGAGTTCGCCTTTCTGCGCACATTGATCGAGCAGGATTTGATCCCGGACGATGTAACGATCCAAGTGCTTACCCAATCGAGAGAGCATATTATCCGCAAAACCTTCGAATCGCTCAAAGGCGCGAAAAAAGCCGTAGTCCATTTGTACAACTCGACCTCCGTGGCGCAGCGGGAGCAGGTATTCCGCAAGTCCAAGGAAGAGATTATCGACATCGCCGTGAGCGGCGCCAAGCTGTTGAAGGAATGCGCTCAGGAGACGGAAGGGAACTTTCAGTTCCAGTATTCGCCGGAGAGCTTTACCGGTACGGAGATCGATTTTGCACTGGAGATCTGCAATAGCGTACTCGACGTATGGCAGCCGACGGCGGAGAACCCGGTCATCATCAATCTTCCTGCAACGGTGTCCATGTCGATGCCTCACGTCTACGCCAGCCAGATCGAGTATATGAGCGAGCATCTGAATTACCGGGAGCACGTGATTTTGTCGGTCCATCCGCATAACGACAGAGGAACGGGCGTAGCGGATGCGGAGCTGGCAATGCTGGCCGGCGCCCAGCGCGTTGAAGGCACATTGTTCGGAAACGGGGAACGAACGGGGAACGTCGATATTGTGACGCTGGCGCTAAACATGTACTCCCACGGGGTCGATCCGAAGCTGAATTTTGAGAACATTCCTGAGATCATCTCCGTGTATGAACGAATGACCAAAATGAAAGTAGGCGAAAGACATCCTTATGGAGGCGAGCTGGTATTCACCGCTTTCTCCGGTTCACATCAGGATGCCATTGCCAAAGGAATGAAATGGCGTGAGGAGAAGGAGCCTCGGCATTGGTCGGTCCCTTATCTGCTGATTGATCCCAAGGACATCGGCAGGGAGTATGAAGGCGATATTATCCGCATTAACAGCCAGTCCGGTAAAGGCGGAATCGGGTACGTGCTGCAGCTGAAGTACGGACTGGATCTACCGGCGAAGATGCGCGAAAACTTCGGATACTTCGTGAAAAACGTATCGGATCAGCAGCAGAAGGAGCTGATGCCCGAAGAAATATACGATATTTTCGTGAAGGAATATGTGAATATAAAAACGCCTGTCGAGTTTGTCAAATACCGCTTTACAGATAATGATGATTTTCACACCGTTGTCACGATACGGACCGGCACGGAAGTCAAGGAAATTGAAGGCACCGGAAACGGAAGACTCGATGCGATCAGCCATGCGCTGCAAACCGAACTCGGATTGAATTACAGCGATTTGATCTATACAGAACACGCTCTGGAGGCAGGGTCTAAATCACAAGCAGTCTCTTATATCGGCATCACGGCTTCAGACGGAAGCGTATATTGGGGTTGCGGCATTGACGTTGACATTATGACCTCATCTGTCAAAGCTCTGTTCAGTGCAGTGAATCGATTTAGCCGTAATACCACTAACTGATTGCTCTCTAACGGTTAGGAGCGCTTCGTAAGGATAGATCAAGGTACCCCAAAGGGCTGTTTTTCTGTGAAACATAGGGCCAATAAACTAAGGAGTCGCCGCAGGCGGCTCCTTTCACATTCCTTGCCGATAGACCTGTTAAGCTGAACCGTACTCTAATACAAGGGCAAGCTATTGAGTGTAAAAAGCCAGTAAACGTAACGTTTCTAATAAGTAAAGACAATCCTCATCTGACGCCAGACGAGGATTGTTCAATGTTCACCTGCTATAGATTATTTAACTTTAATAAATTCCTCATGTTTGAAAATCATCGGGGTTGCTGTACGTCCATTCGCTGTAGTACCCGACAGGGCAATTACAACGCCGTTCGCATTTTTACTCGTATCCCCTTCCATCACCACACGGAGCATGTTGTTACCACGGAAGGTATTGGGTCCCGAGGGTACTCTTAGAAATGCACAGTTTCCTGCAGGTATTGTAACTCTTCGCCGGAATATTCTAATTTCTGGAGGAGTAGCCGGGAATAATGCTCTCTCTACAAACATGAACGGATATAATGACAGTGGATCTACGGTTCGAAATATTTTTAAGCCCGATTTGTAATACCCTTACCGCTCCCCTACGGGTACCGTCAACAGATGATGGCACGATAAAAGGTCCTGATGTAAGCTTTACGCTCTTTCTCCTTAACCGCATGATCTATCATTCCTTTCTTGGTTGTTCTTAACTAATTTATGTAGGAACGGTGAGGCCCGTAATGGTTGGCCGCACAATAGAAGATTAATAGGCATGGTTGTTGAGAAGGCGGTCTTTCTACTAGATTAAGATGCAATTCATAAGTATGTGTACCGTATATTTTTACCCTAAGGCAAATCTATTAAGTCATGGGCCCCATAAGTTTGAATATAATGGACTAAGAAAATTAGACAGCAAAAAAGGAGTTTCTTAGTTGTATGGCAACGATGAGGAGAAAGTTCACAC
>NZ_JBQCLK010000071.1:0-5279 GCF_051966115.1 Paenibacillus sp. SAFN-117 | reverse complement strand
TATTTCCAGATCCTGTAGGGCTAAAAGCGGATACCGTCTAAAGACGGTGGAGTTGAACCTCGCTTTTGGAAGTTAAACTACCTGTTCCGGGAATGACCGTTTAATGCGTTATTCAGTCCGGCAATCAACGCTTCGTTATCTTCCCTTAACCGGACAGCAATCCGGCAGTATTTCTCGTTCAACCCGGGAAACAGGGAGGCATCGCGGATCAATATTCCTTGCGCCCCCATACTTGCCTGCAATTGCTTGACGTTCTGGCCGAACCGATCCGGAATGGAGAACAGCACAAAATTGGTATCACTCGAATAAACAGTCATGCCGAGCCTCGTCAGCTCGGACGACAGCCACGCCCGTTCGTCCTGCAGCCAAGCCTTGGTCCCGGCCGCATACTCCAGGTCGTCCAGAACGGCCTCCCCGATCCGTTGAGCCAGGGAGTTGACCGACCACGGAATTTGCAAACGGCTCATCGCCTCAACGATCCGGGGATGTGCGACGGCAAAGCCAAGCCGTATCCCCGGAACGGCATAAAACTTCGTCATCGAACGGATAACGATGAGCGACTCGGCCTCCGGCGCCCGGGCAATCAGGCTGACCTCTTCCTCTGCGGGGACAAAGTCCACGAACGCCTCGTCCAATATAACGTTCCGTCCGCAATCGGAGAGAATGGCAAGCGTCTCTTTGCTTAACAATCGTCCGGTCGGGTTGTTCGGATGACCGAGAAACAGCGTGTCGCAGCAATCAACAGCATTCAGCAAATCCTGCTTCCGCAGCTCGAAGCCATTCTCCGGATCAAGAGGCAGGTCATATACCCTCCCCCCTGTTTTCTCTATGGCCTCCTCGTATTCCGAGAAGCAGGGCCGGGCCAATCCGGTCATCTGCGGCCTAAGCACCCGCACGGCCAAATCGATGCATTCCGCGGCGCCGTTGCCGACGAGGATGCTCTCTTCCGGTATCCGATAGACGGAAGCCAGCTTGGCTCGAAGCTTCCTTACTCCCGGATCGGGATACCGGATCAACTCCTTCGCGTACTCGGCAACGAGCCGCTCAACGGCCGCCGGCGGACCGAACGGATTCATGTTCGAGCTGAAATCAATAAATTGATCGCCCGGCAAGCCGAAAGATTGTTGCGCGGTCAGTAGATCTCCGCCATGACCGTATTTTTCAAGCATCATTCTTCAGTCTCCTTGCATTCCAAGATCATTTATAACGTTCCCAGCATAAGGACGACGGCGGCAAGCTGAAAAAGCTCACAGCCTTCGTTGACGGCACCGTAAGTATCGCCGGTTAACCCGCCGAGCTTCGAGTTCAGGTAGGAGGCTGAGGCCCAGCCCGTCACTCCGGTAACGGCAAGCAGCAAAGCGGTGCCGCCCAGTATACGAGGCCAACCCCAGCCGAACAGCAGAAACACCGCGCCTGTAAGAAGAAGCGCCAGCAGGGCGACGAACCAGACATGCTTGCTCCCGACCTCACGATATACGGAACCCATCCCGCTGTCTCTGCGCGCATAAGGCCAGCCGACAATGGCCGCGACCATAAAGGCGCGGCTCCAGATCGGTATGCAGATGATGAAGGCGGCCCCCCATGTCCAGTGCATGTCCAACAGAGTATACAGGAAGGACAGCTTGAGCAGAAGATAAAGAACGCCGGCTATTACTCCCATAGCTCCGACCCGGCTGTCTTTCATAATTTCCAGCATTTGCTCCCGGGGCCGATGGCTTAGAATACCGTCGGCGGTATCCATCCATCCGTCCAGATGAAGCGCCCCCGTCAAGAATACCCAAAGTGCCAGCAGCACGGCGGATGCCGGAAATGCGGGCAGCCAAGCGTGAGCCAATGTGCCGGCAGCAGCGAGAACGAGGCCGATGGCCAAGCCCGCTACGGGGTAGAATAGAACGCTTCTCCGGAATACCTCCCCGGTATAGCGAACTGCAACCGGGCAAGGAAACCGGGTCAGCAGTTGAAAAGCAGCCGCACAGCTATGCAGAATCGCGACTAGCCGATGATTACCGCTATCCACAGACACACCACTCCCCCCAAGATTAAATCCGCCGTCCGGTATAACAGCAGGACCGTCCCCATAATGTGCTCCCGGTTCAAAGGCTGTATCGGCCAGCCCATCCCCGCCCGCTCGCTGATTACGCTGCCGTACCGGTTGCGGCCGCCGAGCCGGACTCCCATCGCTCCTGCCGCAGCCGCCTCCGGAATGCCGCTGTTCGGGCTCGGATGAAGCCGGGCAAAGCGGATAATGCTCATCCATGCCCGACGAGCCGACATGCCGCGGGTGACCCAAGCAGCTATAACGAGCAGCAAGCCGGTCACACGGGCGGGAAACCAATTAAGCACATCGTCCAGACGGGCAGAGAACCAGCCGAAATGAAGGTAGCGCTCATTCTTATAGCCAACCATCGAATCCAGCGTATTGGCTGCCCGATAGGCCATGGCCAACGGCGCTCCTCCGAGCAAAGCGAAGAACAGCGGAGATACGACCGCATCCACTGTATTCTCGGCAACCGTCTCAACCGCGGCTCTCGCGATTTCCCGCTCATCGAGATGGTCCGTATCCCTTCCTACGATATAACCGACGTAGGTACGCGCCTCCCCGAGATTTCCGGAAGACAACGGCTTATAGACGAGCAGAGCGGCATCTTTAAGCCCTTTAATTGCAATCGTGGTCGAAATGAACCATGTATTGACCGCGTAGCCCAGCCAAGGATGAATGGCGGAAGCCGCCGCCACGATCCCCCACAGCACGGCAAAAGATGCAGTGACCGTTGTCGCCGCCAGCACGGCGCCCCGGAAGCGAAGCGCCGCGGCCGGGAGTGAAGGCGAAGCCCCTTCCCGATGCAGGACGGCCTCGAGCCGCTTGATCAACCGGCCTATCCAAATGACCGGGTGAGTGGGCCATCGGGGATCTCCGATCCAACGGTCCAGCAGTATGGCCGCAGCCAGCATCCACAATATTTCCTGCAAGCTAAATAACAGCAGAGCTCATCCCACCTTAAGCCCAACGCTAATCCAAGCGGAAAGCGATGCTTTTCAATTCGACGGCAATTCCTGCCGTCACCAGGAAGACCTGCCGGCTGACGGAAGCGATCCTTTGATTCATCCTGCCAGCCAAGTCACGGTACAGTCTTCCCAACGGATATTCGGGAACGATGCCGCTTCCGACCTCGTTCGATACGAGCAGCACGGTTCCCGGATAACCGTTCAATGCCTCCGCCAGCTCGTCGATCTTCCGCTCGACCCGTTCAGCGGCATCCGGTTCTCCTTCGAAGCGGAGGAGCCAGTTGGACAGCCACAGGGTCAAGCAGTCTATCAAGACGACTTGCGTCCGGGAACCGGAACAATTTCCAGCGGAGGCAGGAATCCCATACGGGCTCCCTTCCGGCTGGGTGCGGTGTAACGTTATCGCATCTCCGGAAGGAGCCGGCTGGCCCCCCCGCCCTCGTAAGGGCGCATCTTCATGGACAACGCCATCGGCCTGCCTTCCCTCCGAGGAGTTCGAGGCTGTCCATGCCTGTTCCCGCGCAAGGTCTTTCGCCAGCATATCGGCCAAATGGTACGGCTCCTCCAGCGTCACCCACGAAAACCCTGCCTCATCCCGCCGGCTGCGATGCCGGCGAACGCGGTCCGCCATTTCATCATCGTAAATTTGCGCGGTCGCCACGTAGATGCCGTTTGTCCCCAGCCGGGCGGCATACTGCTCCGCAAATTTACTCTTGCCGCTGCGGGCTCCTCCCGTTATCAACACGATCATTCCCGTCCCTCCGCTCCACCGTATTCTTGCGTCCATGCCATTAATAATGGTTAGTCGTGACATATCCACCAAGCCTGTAATGTCGACTCCGTTAATCGTGACATTCCGCCGCCAGCATTCGACCCTTTAGCCGCAGCTTGCGGTCAGCCCTTGGATACTCCCGCACTTTCGAAGGTCGCCATCTCATTGATGATTTTCATTGCGGCCTCTACCAGGTGGAAACAGAGCACCGCGCCTGTCCCTTCCCCGAGCCTCATATCCATATGAATCATCGGCGCGAGGCCGATCGCTTCCAGCAGCTTGCCGTGCCCCTGCTCCCGCGACAGATGAGACGCGAGCATATACCCGACGGATAATGGAGCTATCCGCGCAGCGACCAGGGCGGCGGCGGAAGAGATGAAGCCGTCGATCACGATCGGGCAGCGGCGCGCGGCGGCCCCCAGGATGACGCCGACCAGGCCGGCAATCTCGAAGCCGCCCAGCTTGGCCAGCACATCCAGCGGATCGTGCGGATCGGGCCGATTCGCTTCGATCGCCCGGCGGATGACATCCTGCTTGTGCTGCCAAGTGGCGTCATCGATGCCGGTGCCGCGGCCGGCCGCCTGATCGGGGCCGACTCCGGCGAGCACCGACAGCAGCGCCGAGCTGGCCGTCGTATTGCCGATCCCCATCTCCCCCGTTGCGAACAAACGGAAGCCTTGATCGGCCAACCCGCCTACCAGCTCGAAGCCTGCCTGCACCGCCTGCGCCGCCTCCTGCTTCGACATAGCCGGCCCTTTCGCCATATTGCTCGTTCCCTTGCGAATCTTGCGGTTGACCAGGCCCGGATGGTCCATATCGGCGCAGACGCCCATATCGACGCAGATCACTTCCGCCCCGGCATGTCTCGCCAGCACATTGACAGCTGCACCGCCGTTCAGGAAGTTCTGCACCATCTGGGGCGTCACTTCCTGCGGGAACGCGCTGATCCCTTCTTCACATACTCCGTGATCCCCGGCCATGACGATCACCGCCTTCTTGCCGAGAATTCCTTCGCCAGCCTTGCCGGTCTCGTAGCTACCCGTCATTCCAGCTACCTGCCTGGCAACGGCTTCCAGCTTGCCGAGGCTCCCCGGCGGCTTGGTCAGCGAATCCAATCTTCGCTGTGCAGCCTCCATCGCCTGCTCGTCCAACGGCCGGATTTGTTCTATGTATTGTCGGATGATGTCCATGCTTTTCCTCCCCTATCCATGCGGTGATTGAATGAACCCTTCGTGTCCAATCGCCAAGTTTGACATCGGACAACCGAAACGCTATTCTCCCGGAGGTCCGGGATTTCTATAAAGCTCGGCTCGTTGCCTGGCTTCCTTATATCCCATCCATACTTTTGCATTATGGTTTGTATTATACAGGGTGCACCAGGTTTGCTCCACCTTGGAATACGCTCCCTGTTCCATTTGAATTAATAACTCAACTTTCGCAGAGCGAAAATCGGCATAATTGCATGATGTGACTGAACTAACGGTGAATGTAATACTGAGGT
>NZ_JBQCLK010000070.1:0-5466 GCF_051966115.1 Paenibacillus sp. SAFN-117 | reverse complement strand
TGAACTTTCTCCTCATCGTTGCCATACAACTAAGAAACTCCTTTTTTGCTGTCTAATTTTCTTAGTCCATTATAGACTTTAATCGGAACGATTACCGCAGCGGGCCGCAGATTGCGCGAGAAGCGGGGCTTTTTATAGAAAATATCCACACGCCTATCAAAAACCAAAACAGCCTCTGGCTGGACAACCTGGAAGGCGAGGATCTGCATGGATTGACTCCTACAACAGCACGCAATGCCGGAAGTCAGTTGAAAGCCTATCCTCGCATCTCCTTTCAAATTATTTTAAAAGGAGTTGTCGGGATGAATTATCGGATTGAGAAACGGGATGCTTTTCAAGTTTATGGGTTGGAGGATATATACAATTACGATGATATTGCGAACCAACAAGGAATATCTATCCCGGAGGTTTGGCAAAACATAGGCAAGAATGGCGAGTTTGACAGATTACGCAAATCGGTAACCGGGGATTGGTGGCACGAAGGAAATTTCAGCAAGGAACTTGGAGCCGTTTTTGCAACGATTCCTACAAGTTCACAAGCAATAGCACTTTCCCTTATCTTATCGGGTGTTACAAATCGGAGAATAGCAAGGTCAATGGATATACAGTTGTTGATGTTCCGGCATCGACTTGGGCGGTATTTTCAACGTTAATGATGGGAATGGGAGCGGCAACTATGATCTGCGATCCTTAAAGAATCGAATATTTTCGGAATGGCTGCCCACATCAAATTTTAATGTTCTGGATGGCGGTAATTTCGAGATGTATTGTACAGACAAAGACGGTTATGAATATTGTGAGTTATGGTATCGAATTGAGGAAAAGCAAATAGGATAAATACTGCTCGCTCCGCTAATGTTCCTGGATGAAACGGGTATGGCAATGAAGCGTAAAGAGCTTATTGCAGGTTAGGGTCAATTGGGGTCGGATGGTGGTTTGTGCTTACTTCCTGGAAAAGGATGCTTTGTTCCATAGTTGTCTCGGGCTTCAAGCCAAGTATTCGTTCTAATTCTCCGACAGTTACTGGTTTGGCGTGCCTCATTAATTCGTAACCAACTTGACCATTGGGTTCAATTATAGCGGTTTTGACATCACTAATATTAGCAATGCCATTTTGTCTTAAACGTATTTCAAGCTGATCGACAGTCATACGAATGCTCCGAAGGTTCTTCTGCACGATTTGTCCGTTCTCAATGATCACCTTGGATCTCCCACTCATGAGTTTTTCGAACCAATCAAATTTCAGCTGTAAAAATTCAATGATTATTAGTGTAATAATGAAAACCGCTGCCGAGCCGATTGCTGTCCATAGTTGATTATTGGCAAGCGGTTGAACAATGGTCGTACCAATAGAAATCATGATAACGGTCGTAGCTACGCTCATTTGGGAGATCGATTTTCTTCCTGCTATACGTAAAAGTACCATTCCCGCGATGACTAGGATTGCGGACTTCCAAATCCAAGCTAAATCCATAAGTGTGCACTCCTCTGAGATAAGATTCATGATTTAGAATGGATGGATCTTCCTTAATTTATTCGTAAGGGAAATCTTCTCGGGGAAGACAAAGTTAGATTTTGAACCTAGTAGAAGAAGAAGGGATTTCCAATTTGTTAAATAATCAACTATAATAGGAGGAACATACATTCGGTATAGGAGAGGATTGTCATGAATAAAAAAGTATCCAACGACACGATTAAATTAACACCAGCACTACCCAAAAAGTACGAAAAAAATGGAATTTCACTTTCCTTCTCTGAAAATTGGCATAGCAGAATATGATGAAGGACCAACAGGATGCACTGTATTTTACTTTCCACATGAGGCGGGGACGCAGTGTTTAGCTGTGTAGATGCAAACTTGAACTAAATAGACGGTCTGATGTCAATTTAAAGCCCTCCTTAGTTTTTCTATACACTCAATTACGTGTTTAATGTTTGTTTCATCATTCATCGCATTTCTTGAATGTAGAAGTGCTGGTCTTAATGATTCAACGGAGTTTCCAAATGGTTTCATCCACTCATATCTCGGAACCATCCAAAGATGAAAATGATGAGTAGTATCCTCATTGTAAAAATAGTAAACATATTCGATCCCCAGTTCTTTCCTTTGGGCATCACGTATTTTTCTAACTAATTTCATATACCTGTTCGATTCATCCTCGGTTAATTCATCCATACAATAAAAGTGTCTTTTGGAAGCAAGGATTACCAATCCGGGGATAGGATAAGCGACATCCTGGTGAGCATGGAAGAATTCATCTTCATAAATTACGCCTCCAGTTGGTTCAATTAAACCGGCAGTTAGGGCGCAGCTTAGGTATTCAACTTCTACCGTCGTCCCATTGGCAAGTTGGATTCTCCTCATTCATAAACCCCCTTGAAAATATTAATGCCAGAGCATAGAGCCATACTTGATTCATTTCAATTGTTCTCTTGAAATCATGCTCGCTCTGTCCCTTCCTAAACGAACCCGTATTTTTTATCTTCTCCTAGCCATTATGGAGCCGACGAACAAGCAGAAGCAAGTCCTGCCCCTGATCAAGGGGTACCGTATTGCAGTACCTCCGCGCAAGCAAAGTGACCATATCCTGCTTCGTATTGTTAATCTCATTCTACATAACCTCCTGAAAAAGAAAACTGCCCCTCGAAGGTCTTGGCCCTTAATCACGAATAGGATAGATGTACTCAAATTGCTCGAACCTTTTTAAGCTGACCGGCAGTATACAGTAATGGGAAAATGTAGTAATCTGGTTTTATTAATTTTAAATGGGGAGGACGATGAAGTGGCTCCAAAACATATAGTTTCAGCGGCAACGATTGTGGTTAATGAGCGAAACGAAATATTATTGATAAAAGGACCTAGACGAGGATGGGAAATGCCGGGAGGGCAGGTTGAAGAAGGCGAATCTTTGAAAGATGCAGCGATAAGGGAAACAAAGGAAGAAAGCGGTATAGATATAGAAGTGACCAAGTTTTGCGGTATTTTCCAAAATGTAAGCGCTAGTATTTGTAACACTTTATTTTTAGGCAGACCCGTCGGAGGAGAATTAACAACTACCCCAGAGTCTTTAGAAGTAGGATTTTTTCCAATCGAAACAGCATTAGAGATGGTAACATGGGGAAATTTCAAGCAAAGAATCGAGTTTTGCTTGAATGAAGAACTTCATCCTTTTTACGTTGAATTTTCCATTCCGCTTAAGGATTGCTAGGGCGGCAACACCTTCTCAGGATATTATTGGTTTAGGATTGATCGAACTCATTCAGAAGGGCTATTTACAGGCACCCCATTTTGGGAATGAATCGGCTACAGAATATCTTGACACTTACCTTATATAAGTATACAAAGGGGCGGAAATATGAGAAAGATAGTAATTGGTATTCTAATAGTCTTTTTATACTGTTTTCCTTTTGTTTATTTTTCAATGTACCAAGATTTTGCCAACCATTCTATGCTCGGCTATTTAGTTATGATTGTAGCGACTTCGCTTCTCGCTTTCGTTGGCACACTTTTTAGTAATCCGATCTTTCTTGTTATTGGTAATATACTGTCACTAATCATTTCATATTATTTCTTAGGAGAGATGTCAGGGAACGAACGATGGGGCGGCTATTTTAAGCCACTATCCCCAAATCAATTGTTAATTTTGGTTAGTTTTTTGAATTTAATTCCGCAGCTCATCGCTATGAAATTATCTAATAGCTACAGAAATAAAATCAAAGTCGCTTCGTAACCGTGGCCGGGAGGCCGCACTGAATCCGCAAGGGAAGAAAGACGGAACGAAAAACAGCTATTTAAAAAAGGAGGATGTAAAATATGCAGAGCAAAAAAACGAATGATGCGGATGTGATCGGTTACTGCTGCATGAGATTTCCAGTCACGGATTTGAAAAGGTCGGTAGATTTTTATTGTAATGTGTTAGGCTTTGAATTGATTTCGGCTGATTATCAGTTTGGAGAGGCACATCTTGCGTTGAAAAATGGGAACGGTCCGGGTATTTTTTTGATGGAAACCAAGCCGGAAGATGTTACCCAATTGAAGTTTGTATTTCCTCGTTCATTCTTTGTCACAAGCAGCACGGGGCACGTGACGATGGTTGAGTTATTAACGAATGATTTGCTTGCGCTGCATGAACGGATTAAACAAGCGGGAGCCGATATAGATAAAGAACCCGTATTTACTAATGATTTCGGTTATTTCACCTTTTATGATCCGGACGGGCACTATATTCGGGCGGTCGAAGAAAGAGGCGTGTATTAATGTTAAAATGTTTCACGCATATTCGCCGGGGATTTTCAAAGGAAATCGCTGGTTTTTGTCGAATGTAGTATGATGTTAGACCGTCATCAGGCAATCGCTCATGAAGGGGGCTAAGATGAACGAAGCCGCACTTGATCTTGAAATATTTGAGAAGTTAAAACCGGAGTTAACATCGTTCTGCTATAGGATGCTGGGATCTATCGTAGACGCGGACGATGCCGTTCAGGAAACCTACATTCGCGTTTGGCAGAGCTGGAACTCATTCAGGCAACAATCTTCGCGCAGAACGTGGATCTACCGCATCGCGTCAAACGTATGTATAGACAAGCTGAGGCAAGCTAAACGCCGCGCCCTTCCTGTTGACATATTTGACCCGGCTGTTTCCATCATCGAACCTCGCGAGACGCTGCCCGAATCGTCATGGATTTGGCCTGCTCCGGATTTTGCAGATGACCCGGAACATATTGTCGTGCGGAAAGATACGCTTCAACTTTGCTTTATTGCCCTTTTACAAACGTTACCTCCCCGTCAACGTGCAGTGCTTATTTTGAAGGATGTGTTCGAGTGGTCCTCCAAGCAGATTGCGGAGACGCTAGGTATGACGCATGCAGCCGTGAACAGCGCCTTGCAAAGAGCGAGAGAGACGATGGGCCGGGCCGAGCTTCGCTCCGAAGAGCTCTGCATGATGGATGCTGTACCGGATCATGAGCTGCTCTCACGTTATGTGGATGCATTTGAGCAATTTGATATCTCTGCATTAGTGGCGTTGTTTCATGAAGAGGGATGCCTATCCATGCCGCCTTTCGAGATGTGGGTCCGCGGCAAGGACAATTTGTTCAAGTTTTTTACGCTAACTCGTTGGCATTGCGAAGGTTCCCGATTTTTGCCGGTTACGGTGAATGGCGGTTATCCCGCATTTGCGCAATATATGCCAAGTGACAATAAATCCATCTTAGTGCCTTGGGGCATTCACGTCGTTGAAATAAAAGACGGTAAAATTTTGCACATCCAAAATTTCATTAACACAAAATTATTTACTCGATTTGGGCTTCCCGAACAAATCCACCGATGAATTTCGTAAATTCATTTCGTCTAACCATATGAGAGACAAAATTATGATTATTATGAAAGACTGGACAGTGAAAAGTTCTTGTCGAAAAATTCATGGGAATAAAGGTTAAAGGTGCATACAGGAAAAGTAACCCAAT
>NZ_JBQCLK010000069.1:0-5529 GCF_051966115.1 Paenibacillus sp. SAFN-117 | reverse complement strand
TACTCTTACGCTACGACTTTAGTCGTCGACATTTATGTCTAAATCCACCTGCTTTGAGCAGGTGGTAGTTTAAGGAATAGGGGGGAAGCAGTTGTCCTCTTTAAGTAAAGGCCGTTCTCCGCTCACAATCGAACATGTGGATGCCTACATTCAGGCTTTCTCGTCACAGTGTGTTATTGTTGTGGACGGCGAGGGATTGATCGCCGACTGCAGCGCCGCTCTTCTCCAAGAAGCAGGTTATACACTGCAGGAGCTTAAAGGGATGTCGCTTCAGCAATTGGGGATTGAGTCATCCTTTAGCATTCTGCAGGATCAATATTTGGAAGCGGTATCCCAGAGCAGTTTAAATCCAATCATCCGTCTGCGGAATTGTCAGGGGGATGTGATGAACAGGCGGTATGCGATTGTCTCATTACAAACTCTGGATGGAAGACCCTATTTTTCCATACACATGGACCGGGTCTGTACGGAGGAGGAGCTTTCCTTGCTTCAGAAATTTGCCGGAACGTTTATGAAGGATATTAATTTAGGGGTCATCCTGATTGATGTCCAATTCCGTATCGTGGATATTAGCGATATGGCCTGTCGGGTATTAGGGTTACATAGAGAAAAAGTTGTCAACAAACCGGTTACAGAGGTTTTTAATGCCGTCCCCTCTCATCACCAACTGATTCAGCCAGCCATATTAAATGGGGTCGTGGTGAGAAATCATGCCGTTTCCTGGACGAATAACGAGGATCGCTATGAGCTGCTGCTCGATTCCAATGTGCTTAAGGATGAGGCCGGGAGAACGGTGGGCGCCTATGTTATTTTTAAGGATGTAACGAATCTGCGGTCTTTGGAACAACAGGTGCAGAGAAGCGACCGGTTGGCGATGATCGGCCAGATTGCAGCGGGAACCGCACATGAAATCCGGAATCCGTTAACATCCATTAAAGGTTTCATGCAGGTGCTCAAGAATACCTTTATAGAGAAGGGCATGGTTAAGGAACAGGAATATACCGACATCATGCTAACCGAAATCAACCGGATTAACGAGCTGGTTAGTGAATTCCTACTGCTCAGCAAGCCTAAGAACGTATCCTATCATAAGGTGGATATCAAGCTGGTTATGCGCGAAATCTTGCCGATAATCAGTAATGAGGCATTGCTTCATGGGGTAAGCGTACAATATGATGCCATTCCCGGCCTGCCTAAAGTGATTGCCGACAGCGAGCTGCTGAAGCAGGTTTTCCTCAATCTGTGCAAGAACGGGATCGAAGCAATGGCGGACGGAGGAATACTCACCATAACGGAGAAGGTCGATTATGAGGAGTTGATGGTTCATATTGAAATTCATGATACCGGACCCGGAATCCCCAATTTTGTCATCGATAAAATTTTCGATCCCTTCTTTACCACCAAGGAAAACGGGACCGGTCTCGGACTGTCCGTCTGTCAGCGCATCATTCACGACATCGGTGGAACGATACGCGTCGCTTCGAAGGGCTATGGCACGACGTTCAGTGTAAGCATTCCCTTTCCATAGAACAGCCTGCCGTTTGGAGAGGCTGTTTTTGTGTTTCCCCGCCATTTTTATAATTCGCCTCTGTTGAACTGCCAGGCTAAATCCATCCCGTTTCGCTTCCCATATTCAAGCAATCCGGACCAATTCATTGATCGCGCTTCAATGAGGACTGACAGTATTGTATAATAAAGAAAATAATTCTATGCAAGGAATTATTGGAGAGGTTTTATATGAAACAGCATATTGCGCTATACCGTACGTGGCGGCCTCAATTTTTCAGAGATGTCGTCGGACAACAGCATATTGTAAAAACCTTGCAAAACTCTCTCAGAGAAAACCGTTTGACCCATGCATATTTGTTCAATGGGCCACGCGGAACAGGGAAAACCAGTGCGGCCAAAATATTAGCCAAAGCGGTTAATTGCCAGCACGGCCCTGCCGAAGAGCCTTGTAACGAATGTGATACTTGCCGGCGGATTACAGAAGGTGCCGTCATGGACGTGGTCGAGATTGACGCGGCCTCTAACCGCGGTGTGGAAGAAATCCGCGATATACGCGATAAGGTCAAGTTCGCCCCGACAGAGGTTCGGCAGAAGGTTTATATCATCGACGAGGTTCACATGCTGACCACCGAAGCGTTCAATGCCTTATTGAAGACATTGGAGGAGCCTCCGGGGCAAGTCATGTTCATTCTGGCCACAACAGAGCCGCATAAAATCCCGGCCACCATTATTTCCCGCTGTCAACGATTTGACTTCCGCAGGGTGTCTCTGGATGAACAGATCTCCAGACTGGATTATATCTGCCGGCAAGAAGGCGTTGATATAGAACAGGAGGCGCTTCAGTACATTGCGCGGCTGTCCCAGGGCGGGATGCGTGACGCCGTCAGCCTCCTGGACCAGATTTCCTCCTTCTCGGGCGGCAAGGTCACTTACGAGGATATAGTGGCTATGACCGGTGGAGTAGCGGCCGATCAATTTAAGAAACTATCCGGGTTGATTCGGGAACGGCGCATCGGGGAAGCTCTGCAATTAGTGGAGCAATTTCTGCAGGCAGGCAAGAGTCCGGATAAATGCGTGGAGAGTCTGATGCATTATTTCCGGGATCTGCTTCTGATCAAGATGGTTCCCGATTCGTTAGCCTCCACCGAGCGGATTCTGGATCCCGCCGGCTTCGCTGAGACGGCTGCTTCCTTCAGCCGTGAGGAATTGTTCGAATCGATCGAGGTTCTCAACCGCTATCACGGGGAGATGAAGTATTCTTCGCAGCCTCAGATATTATTTGAAATTGCGGTTATGAAGCTGTGCCATTTGCAAGGCCAAGAAGCCCCGTCACCGCAAGCCTCTCCGTCGTCTCCCGTCTCGGCCGGACAAGGAGAAGACTGGGCCGTCCTTAAACGGAAGGTGGAGCAGCTGGAACAGACGCTCTCCAGGCTAATGGCCTCTTCCCCGGCGCCGGCTTCCGGCCAGGTGACAACACCGGAGCCGGCATCCAGGGGGCCGGCCGGTCAGTTCGGAGCCCGGAGAAGCGGCCCTTTCATTCGCAAGCCGTCTGTAAACCTGGAGGCATTCATTCGCGACCAGGAGTCTCCGCTGTTTAAACAGGCCTTGTCCAAATGGAGCCAGATATTGGCACTGGTTAAGGAAATGAAGATAACGGTGCATGCCTGGCTTGTGGACGGCGAGCCTGTGTCACTATCCAATGATCAACTGCTTCTCGCATTCAAAAGCGCCATGCATCGGGAGACTACGGAGAAGCCTGCAAACAAGCAGCTTATCGAGCAGGCGATACAGCAGGTTCTGGGTCATCCGCTCCAGCTTGTTGCCGTTATGAACCAGGAATGGAAGGATGCGTTGGCGGAAGAACCGGAAGCTGTCGAAGAGATGAAGCTTGAGCCGGATAAGGAGCAGCAGGGCAGTAAATCTCCCTGGGTCGATGAAGCGATCCAATTATTCGGAGAAGATTTGGTGAAAATAAAAAAAGATTAAGGAGTAGGTAAGCATGAACAATATGAATCAAATGATGAAGCAGGTTAAGAAAATGCAGGAGCAGATGCTGAAGGCGCAGGAAGAACTGGCCAATAAAACGGTGGAAGGAACTGCAGGGGGCGGCGTGGTCACCGTTACCGCTAACGGACAGAAGAAAATCGTCAATATTGCCATTAAGCCGGAAGCTGTCGATCCCGACGATGTGGAAATGCTGCAGGATCTCGTGCTGACAGCCGTGAATGACGCTTTGAACCAAGCGGAAGAGCTGGCCAACAAGGACATGGGCAAGTTTACTGCCGGATTAAAAATCCCGGGTCTGTTCTAATAGCGAACGAGACTGGATAAAAGGAGATAGCCTCTTGTACTACCCCGAACCATTGGCCAAATTAATCGATTCCTTTTCCAAGCTTCCGGGCATAGGGCCCAAGACGGCGAGTCGTCTAGCTTTTCATGTTCTTCAGATGAAGGAAGATGAAGCGATCGATTTTGCCAAGGCGCTCGTCAATGTCAAAAGAAATCTCCATTATTGTTCGGTTTGCTGCAATATTACAGATACGGACCCATGCCGGATTTGTCAGGATAAGAGCCGGGATTACTCCATTATCTGTGTCGTGCAGGAACCGAAAGATCTGGTGGCTATGGAGAGGACTAAGGAATTTAACGGTTTCTACCACGTGCTTCACGGTGCTATTTCTCCCATGGAAGGCATTGGCCCGGATGAAATCCGCATAACAGAGCTGGTCAAGAGACTGAGCGATGAACGCGTTCAGGAAATGATCCTTGCCACCAACCCGAATATAGAGGGAGAGGCGACGGCAATGTATTTATCCCGTCTGGTGAAGCCTTTCGGCATTCGTGTCACACGTATTGCACACGGATTGCCGGTGGGCGGAGACTTGGAGTATGCCGACGAGGTAACTTTGACCAAAGCGCTTGAAGGAAGAAGAGAGCTTTCCTGAGCGGAGCTGACCCCGAATAGGCCGGATACCGCCGGGAATGATCTCTGCAAATAGGATGTACAAAATAAGACGGCGGCTAATCTGACATTGGATGGCAAGCCAATTTACCTGCGGGACAAAGGGTCCCGCAGTTTTTTTATGAGCAGTTTTTCTGCCGGTGCGGAGATGGACGGATGACAAGGGATTGATTTTGGAGGAAACCGTTCTAAAAGCCTACGTGAACACCATATTCATTATTAAGGACTAACTCTCGGCGAGGGGTGGAATAATGAAGTGGTTTCTGAATTGGAGGAGAAATAAGGAAACGGCCGCGTCGATCAAGGACAAGCTGGCTCTTCTGGAGGAAATACGCCAATCACAACTGGAGTGGAGAAATGCCCAGCATCGGCTGGAATGGGTCGTCGGTCAGGATGAAGTCGATTGCGCTATATATGATTTGGTGGCAGCAGAAAAAAAGTATGAGATGCTTCTCAGACTGGCGAAACAGCAGCAATGGAATCAAGGTTTTGTCAATTATGAGAGGGAGGTGATATGATGCAGCTCTTGCTGTGGGGTGTATTTATTTTTTCACTATCCTTTCTGCTATTTGTTCTTATAAAAAATAGATCATCCATTCAATGGCTTGCCCGTTTGGGGATTCATATTGTCATTGCCGGCGTGCTGCTGTATGCAGTGAACTGGATTGGCGGATATTATGGATTCAGGCTTCCGATAAACCCCGCCACTATTGCGGCTGTCACTTTTCTTGGCATTCCCGGTATAGGGATGCTGGCGGCTATAAAGCTAGTTTTGCTATAAGCTCGGGTCTAATAGGTTTGCTTTCGATAATTTTGTTACGGACATAGTCCATGGTAGATATTCAGAAAATCAGGTTGAAATAGCATTTTGTTCGTCTCAAAAATATTAAATAAAAAAACAGTTGACTTTATATTAGGGGACGTGCTATATTATAAAAGTCGCGCTTGAGAGATGCGGCAATAGCCGAGAGGCTGCTAGATTCAGCATTGCCCTTTGAAAACTGAACAACGAGTGAATGAATGAAGCCAGTGCGTATACGGTTTTCGGACCGTATCCA
>NZ_JBQCLK010000068.1:0-5695 GCF_051966115.1 Paenibacillus sp. SAFN-117 | reverse complement strand
TTCCGGACACCCTCTCCCTTATACGGTTATTATCTATTTTCACTTAAGGGATGTCCACTTTTTATTCTAACTACAAAACTACAGCTAGTTTGTGCAAAAGAGGCGATTTCGGCAAAATGTCTTTAATCTAAATGTAGTTTCTCCATTTACTTTAATCGCTTTCCACCATTCGCTTGAATTTAACTGCATAAAATACAGTTAATCATTTTCACCAACTAGAAATCAATAGTTTATTTCCCCCGGATTTTCCATTTTATTCTCACCATATCTTCTGTTCCTTTAGCAGCTCCAACAGATTGAATTTTTCTCTATCTAAGTTAATCTGAACTTTGCGAATCGCAGAGTGAAGAACAAACGACAAAGACAGACGAAAGTGCAGGTTTTTGGAAGGTTTTAGTCTAAATGCGCCGAAGACATACCAAAGTGCATTTGATTTTAGCCATTTAGCCTCCTTTTCTTGAATTTTTTACGTTGCACATCTCTTTGAAACATAGGGAGAGCATACACTTGATGCTATTTCACTCTTTTTCTGATAAATAAAACGGCGAACACGATAAGCAGCAATGCCAGCACTATGTATACCACATTTGAGTACATATCCATAAAACCTACAATGGTTCCCCATGCCCCCCCGACTGCAGCGCCAATATTAATTAGGACAACATTCCAAATGACCGTGCCCAAAGTTGTTAATAGTACAAAAATTCCGAAATTCATATGCGCCATTCCGGCTGGAATAGAGATCAGGCTTCGGATTAAAGGGATGAAACGGCAGAAAAATACCGTCCAAGCTCCATATTTTGAAAACCAATCATTCGCTTTATGAATATCCTTCTTCGTCAGTCTAAGAATAGATCCCCATTTCTCAACAATTTTTTCCAGTCTTCTAACATCTAAAAGTAACCCAATACCGTAGAGAATGATGGCCCCAGCCACCGATCCGACGCTGGAAGCTACGACTAAACCGAAAACACTTAATTTTGTATAAGTTGTCATAAAACCTCCGAACGTTAAAATAACTTCGGAAGGAATCGGAGGGAACAGATTCTCCAACATTATCAACATGAAAATCCCTATATATCCGAATTGCTCCATAATATTTGTAATCCAATTCTCCATTTATCTGCTCCTTCCACTGGTCACTTATAGTTTTATTCAAATACCTCTTTAAACTTTTGATAAATAGTGGCATCGATCAATTTATATAAGAAAAACATTCCAAGCAGCCCTATACTATAAGCGGCTAGTACATTTTCCACAGCTTCGATCACTAACGAATCCGGAAATAATGCCGTCTCCAATAACCAGGCCAAAATAATAGAAATCACGGTTATCGTTGTCCAACCGATTAAATAATAATGGGCACTCAAATTGAAGAACATTGTATTTTTAGATAATGATAAAAATTCTTTGACCTTGAACTGATTAATAGCTTCCCTCGCAGCCTCATCTTCGGTTTTACCTTGTTGAATCAAATCCTGGACATAATCTTCTAAATATGTTTGCAGCTCCAGTTTATCCTCTTCGCTCATGGCCAATTGATTTACGTACTTCTGTATGTCATTTTGTTTCTTGTACATACTGTTCAAGCGAACGTGGCTGATATAGTTCAGCACGCCCCAAAGAACCGCAATCGCAAACGAAAACCAATAACTAATATGTACCCATATCGGATCGTTTATATAGGTTTGGTCAAAATAATTGGATATTCCAAATAGTGCGGATGAACCGAGCAATACCCACCCATATTTAACATCACAGAGACTGAAAAGTTTCCGAATCTGTGGACTCATTGATTGCCCCCCCTTATAAAAATCGTTTAACTATTTCAGAGACCTTCTTCCAATCTTCTATAATATTATCCAGTAGTCGAATCCCTTCATCTGTAATCGCGTAGTATTTGCGCCTTCCGCCATGACTTTCATTTCCCCAGGAAGAGGATATGGCGCCCTGCTTTTCCAACCTTTTTAGCGATAAATATAATGTTGCTTCTTGAATTTCAAAATCACCCTCCGTTTTTTCCTTAATCGTTTTAGAGATTTCATAGCCGTAACTCTCTTTCTCCTTTACTACAGAAAGGATGAGAAGATCGATATTTCCTTTCAGCAATTCTTTATTCAACATCATACACATCCAATCGATTACTTAACATTATTAAGTACATTGTTATTGTAAGTTATTTTACTTAATATAACAAGGTACTCTTTAACATTAGTTATTTTTTTTATTGATTATCAACGGAATATATATGATGGAGCGCTCTATTATCGGCATTAGGGGAATCAAAAAAGGCTCCGGCAAAATTACTTTTGCTGAAGCCTTTAATAGTTGGAATATGTGCGCCTTCTGCCTTAACTTCCGGAAATAGAATATCTTTCTAATCCTCAATACGGATCCCCATATTCCTGGCTGTGCCGGCAATGATTCGCATGGCGCTTTCCAAGTTAGTCGTATTCAGGTCAGGCAGCTTGATCTCTGCAATTTGCCGCAATTCGTCCCGGGTAATGGACCCGGCGATGGTACGGCCCGGGGTGGCCGATCCCTTCTCTATTCCGGCGAACTGCTTGAGGAGGAAAGAGGCCGGCGGTGTTTTTAACGTAATATCGAACGACCGGTCCTCGTACACCTTGATCTCTGCAGGAATGACCTGGCCCGGCTTGCCTTTGGTCAATTCATTATACTGTGTGCAAAACTGCATCAAATGGATGCCGGTCGGGGCGAGATCCTTTCCCACTCTGGCGGGGTTCGCTTTCCCTGCCTCCAGCGCCAGTTTTACTATCCGTATTACTTCTTTAGCCATATGTGCTCACCTTTCTTTGTTTAACTATTAGGAATCGTCTGACAAACTCGAGTATAAAGATTTACGTAACGTTAATGTCAAGAACAGATCCCCAGGTGAGCACTCCCGTATTGGACTGTTTCGCTGTCCCTTTGGCTGTTATCCCATTCACTCAGAATCTTCCGTGAAGATTCGAACCACAGTCACTTTTGGATCCCTGTGTATATATGAATGGCATCTCGCAGAAATTTGGCGGCTCCCGGCTGCTTTTTATCATAATAAGCGGTGAACCGTTCGTCATCCACATACATTTGAGCCAGGCCGGCATGAGCCTCCGGGCTGTAGTCATCCCAATAAAACATTAGCCATTGTTTATGCAATGCGGCAGCCTTCTGCGCCAATTCTCCGGCAGAATCTCCGGTTCGAACGGCTTCGGCCAGAACATCGGTAATTTCCTCCGCAAGACGCATGGTCTCGTCATATTCTTCCTGCGACATATTCATCATCTTCCGGTTGGACCTGTCCACCGTCTCATCACCGTATTTCTCGCGCACCTCCTTGCCATATTTCTTCTCGTTCTCTTCAACCAGCTGCCGCTTGAAGCCTTCGAATTTTTCCTGATCTTTCATTTCTATTCTCCCTTCCTGCCAAGCCATCGTTTTCTCTACGTTGGCAATCAGCATATCTAACTGTTTTCTCTTCTCCAGAAGCTTCTGATGATGCTCCCGAAGGGCATTCCCTGCGTCAAAAGTCGGAGATGTAACAATTTCTTTAATGCAATTCAGATCGACGCCCAATTCCCGGTAGAACAAAATTTGCTGCAATCTGTCCACTTCCTTCTTCCCGTAAATGCGGTACCCCGAGGAGTTGATCCGGGCCGGCTTCAGAATGCCGATCTCATCGTAATAACGCAGTGTCCGTGAGCTGACGCCCGCCAATCTGCCAAGCTTCTGTACTGTGTATTCCATTGGCTCACCTCCTGACAATATCCACTCTACACCTTTACGTAACGTAAAGGTCAATACTTCTAGCTAAACTTTTATCTGTTCCATTTCTTTTTGTTCCATTCGTCCTTCAGCAGGAAGCTCTTCTCCAGATCAATCTCGTAAACATTCGCCAGAGCTATAACATAGTACAATACATCGCTTAATTCCTCTTCTATAGTACCTTTAATATTTCCAGTTGCAGAGCAGCGCGAATCTTTTCTTATCATTTCGGCTAATTCGCCAACTTCCTCTGTCAGCTTAAGAAAATAGTCGGTCTTCTTATCCGGTCGGTAATCGAATTGCTTAATATACTGTTGAAGATAAGATAGGGTAAGTTCCTGCTTCATCCTGCAGCCTCCATTTCAAATAAGTTGCCGTTCTTGCTGATAACCGCCCAATTGAATGAGCCGGCTTTATCACATAGCAAATAGTCCGATTGGTGCTGCTACTTCAGGTGTGTAGACGCTTAGAATAAACTGACCGGGGGCACTTCCCCATTTAGGTGCATAGGTGCGACTGGGCTACCCCGTTGGGTGCATAGGTGCTTAATCCGACTGGGGTTCCCCGTTGGGTGATCGGATAGCTAACTGGATTTCATCCAGTTAGTTTGCTCCTTCTAGATGAAAAACGAAAACTAAATGGAAAAAGCCCATCTATTTTCCACAAAAAGGGGGATATCAGCAAAAATCCTCCATTCTAAATGGAGTTCCATCTAGTCTAGTCACTTTGCGCCATTCGCTTCAATTTACCTGCATAAAATCCAGTTAGCTCCCCCAGGTTAGTTTGCCAACGAAACCATAACCTTATGGTTGATGTCGTATTCTAGCTGCACAACTTCAATAGCTATTCACCGAGTCATTGGCTGATTCCGGGTTGATATAGTTTCCGAATCCCGTACGAGATCCTGCATCTCGTGCTGAACCGTTTTCCCCATCAGAACGTCCCGGCTGCTCTCCGTTACCTTGCCTTGGCTCTTTCATCCCGTTCCTCCCCCCCATTATTGAGCAATGAACTAATTAGAGCCATAGTATAATAATCCGGGCTGCTAATGGGAGGCAATATGGTTTTTGATGATGTTGGAAACGGTTTTTTCGATGCTCAGTCGTTAAACCTTCCCATTAATATAGTGTTGTAGTAGTTTCCGTCAGATAGAATCTTGTCCTTTTTTAATACACCTTCCACTTCAAAGCCATATTTTTTATACAGCCTTATCGCTTTATCGTTCGTTTCAAGCACATTCAAAGCAATTTTCTTGATTCCATTGGAATCCGCCCAGTGAACAGATGCTTCCAGCAAGTTTTTTCCTATTCCAAATCCCCAATATTGCTGCAAAATACAAACTCCGAATTCTACTTTATGCGAAGTTCTTTTCAATGCGTTCCCTGCACATCTTGAAAAACCCGCAATTCGTCCATTAACTTCAGCCACTAACAACAGGCTGTTGATGCTTTCCGTATCCTCTTTAATGATTTTCTTAAACCCGGATTCATCGATGAATGCTTCGCCTTGTTCCCGGTCCAAAAACTCGGTTTCGCCATCTATCTGCAGCCTTACTTCAGACAAGTTTTTCGCATCGTCTTCTGCGGCGGACCTTATAATATAACGTAAATTATGTACGTGAAATTCTTTTGGATCTATTCTCACTGCAGTCACCCCACCTTCTAATCAAGCTTCTAAACAAAGGGCTAGAATAACCCCACAAAGTGACACATAGCCTTCGAAGCATATTCCGTCCGCACTCCAGCGGAGTCGGCGTCTAAACCTTCCTATAAACGCGGTCGATCTTCTTGCTTTACTTCGATAAAGCTTTATACAATACTTTGCGGGGAGCCCCGAAACTTATAAATTATTATTTACTCAACTTTCGCAGAGCGAAAATCGGCATAATTGCATGATGTGACTGAACTAACGGTGAATGTAATACTGAGGT
>NZ_JBQCLK010000067.1:0-7168 GCF_051966115.1 Paenibacillus sp. SAFN-117 | reverse complement strand
ATTCCGGACACCCTCTCCCTTATACGGTTATTATCTATTTTCACTTAAGGGATGTCCACTTTTTATTCTAACTACAATTATGCAACATTTATATCAAAACTTATCTTCTCGCCCGGTGCATCCGCATCGGGCCTTTTCTTTCTTACCACATAAGAGTCTTGCGGTTTACAGTAATCAAATTGGTGTAACAAGACTCTTATTCGCATAAAAAGCTACATGAAAACCGGGTTGTTCGTCTTCGAAGAAGATCCGATAGGAGTTTTTCTCACAACTCAAACATTTGTTCGCCTACAGATTGTTGTCTGGAGCGATAATACGGTCCGAGAAGTCGGCTGATTTGCTTCTGCAATTGAAGCGGGCTATGTTATACTGTGATCAAAGAGCGGAAATGTTTATGACAGGGGTGACATCGAATGGAAAAGGTAAATTCACCGGAAGAGTTAATGGAGAACATCGCGAATATGAGCCGTGACAACTCTGTTTATCAATTTCATATTCCTGGAAAAGGGACGTTCACTCTCGTCTTACAAGAGGAAGAACAGCGATCCATTCAAGCTGATGCTGAAGCCAATCCAGAACTGAGAGCCATGATTGAACAAAGCAGGAGAGAATTCAAGCTAGGCAAAGCCATGAGCACATCGGAAATGCTAAAGTCCTTTTCCCCCGAGGACTTTCGAACATGAAACGCGTAGTTCTATGGTCTCCGGTGGTAAGAAACAAACTCTCCCAGTTTCGCAGCGAGCGATTTTCCCCCGAGGAAACGTTTGATTTCATTTCTCAATGGATTCTTGAAACAGAAGTTGTACTTTCCAATCTGGTCTTAAGTAAGGCTTATACGGAGGAAGATGGCACTTATATGGGACTGTCGCGTATCGTTGTGAAGCGGTTTAGGGTTTACTTTGAACAGTTTGAGAATGAGATTAGAATTGTTGCTGTTTTGTTTCCTGGTGAAAAATAGAAACTTCAGGCGGTAAATTCGGGAGGACGGTTCACAGCATTAAGTCAAAATTGAATGAATCAGTCTAACAACCAAGTGATGAAAACGGCTAAGTTTGATTAGTCGTTTTTTTTTTGCATTTCGAACATTCGTTCGCTGACAGATTGTTGTCTTTGCTCTTCGATATATTATCTTTTAAAGTGCAATAGGAGTTGATTGAGTTGGAACAAAAGCTTCACCCGAATGTGATTCGATATTGGCAAATTAAGTATGGCTTACATACGTTCAAATGGATGCTGCTCGGCAGCATCCCGTTAATTATCCGGGGAGTTTGGTTACCTGCTTGGGTTTGGTTAAGCATAATTTCCTATCTGGCGATACTATTTTTCTTCATTAAGGGACTCGTCTTTATTTGTTACGGGGTCTACAGAAAATACTCTCGAAGAAGCTATCTCCTTGGTGACGATGAGCTGATGATTCGATGGGGGAATGTCTGGTCGGATAACTCCTCCATTATTCCTCTCAGCCGGGTACTGCATGTGGATCAAGAACAAGACATGCTTGCCAAAAGATTGGGCCTGTCTGAGCTAACCATTACAACGGCAGGAGATCACCACTTTATTGTGGGACTGACAGAAGAGGATGCCGTTCGGCTGCGCAGACAAATCATCGAATTATCCAAATTAGACAACAAGGATACTTACTATGATTAAGCGGCATCATCCAATTACCGTCATTTATAAGATATACAGTCAAATCCGGTATTCGATTATTCCCCTTACCGCGTTTCTATATAACGAGATTCGAGCAGGAACCGGACAACAACCTGATTGGGTATATATCGCGGCCACAGTCTACGGTATTGTGACTGGTGGTTGGTCAATCCTTTCTTGGTATAGAGAAACCTATCAATTGGATTCCAAGGCGCTGCATACTACCAAAGGTGTATTTACCGTAACCCAAAGAACGATACCGCTCATGAAAATCAATAACTTAAAAATCGAGCAAAGCTGGATATATCGGCTGCTCGGGATCGCCAATGTTGAACTTCAAACGAGCGATTCCAATGATGATGCCGATGCCCGCTTGATTACATCCAGAAAGACGGCAGATTTGCTCAAGAAATCCATTGGGCAGATCGAAAACCGAAGTGCGATTCCAGAGTCAAAAGATCATCACGTTACCAGAAAAGAAATCATAATGCTGTCCATGAGTTCGAATACATTCTGGCTAGGACTTCCTGTCACGATCGCTGTCATTCAACATTTGTGGAGTTGGTTATTCCCTACACCGGAAGAAGAACAAGTCAGCTTCATGGAATTATTCAAGAAAGAGACTTGGAGCGGGATAACCTTAGATGACAGCATAAAAGTCACACTGTACTTGGCAGCTTTCTTGGGGATCTGCGTAATGGTTACTTGGCTGTTCTCCATAGGGATGGCACAATTTCGTTATAAAGGTTGGCATCTATCGAGAGCCGGGGATGTGATTTCCATTCATCATGGTTGGGTGGAGCGAAGATCGGTGCAGATTCAGGTGAAACGTATCCAATCGCTGCGAATCAAAGAGCTGATGTTTGGGCGTTTGTATGGATATGCTTCTGTATGCATGGATTGCGTTGGATATTCAGGGGAACGGAGAGTCAAATTGCTTATTCCTTCTATACGTACATCGGAACTAGTCGAAGTGCTAGGTCGGTTGCTTCCCGAGTTCCAACTCCAAACTCCCGAGCGAGCTTTACATCGAAGCGCGAAATTTGCCACAGAGATTCCAATTATCTCGTTGCTCGTATTCGGTATACTTGTGGGTTGTTATTTCACCTTATGGTCTTTGACAATCATTCCGGTCCTTTACATCGTCTATAAATACATGAAGTACGTCTATGTTAAGACGAAATGGGAAATCGCGGCGAACTTGTTCATCTTACGCAAAGCTGGCTTCAATCAGACGACTGTGTACCTCTTGCGTGAATCCATAGAATCCATAAGTATCAGACAATCATGGTGGCAGCGGTTATTTCGTATTTATCAGCTGGAAATGGAGATCGATTCTCCTGCGAACGTATGGGAATACCGTATGTCGGGGATCACGAAACAAGACTGCAATGAGATTCTAGGATGGTATAAAAATAAGAGTCATTAGTCTAATTCAGGTGGTGTTTATATGGAAACAGATCAAGCCGTAAGAGATTGTCTATTAAATTTAATCGCCGGTTTGGAAGAGTGGGGGAAAGAACTAGGCGAGCCTCCAGCTCTATTACGCAATGGTCATATGCAGTTTGTTCCACTGCTGATGTTAGAGGGAAAAGAAGCTCCAATTGATTTGCATTCACTTATTCGACTGTTGCAAAAACAGTGGATGATTCATTTTTCCCATGACAATAGGCAGGAAGAACTAGGAAGCGTGTCGAATTTCCATTTATGATAAGGATTTACATTACATATTAGTCCATAGGAGATATAACATGACGGATAAAGTGATACGACTCTTTAAAATACTGCTTGCCATTCAAGCCAATCCGGGGATTTCGGCCAAGGAGCTGGCGGATAAGTGTGAGACAACGGATCGTACGATTTACAGGGACTTGAGGATCCTGGACCTGATCGCACCTATTACGAACGAAGGTTACGGCAAAGGATACCGCTTTGTCGGGAATTTCGCCATGTACCCGCTTAATTTTACGGAGCAGGAAGCGTTGGTATTTTCTGTCCTTCCTTCCGTGTTGGACACCGGCAAATTGCCTCCAGGCTTTGATTCCGCTTACGACAAAGTGATGGCAACTCATGTGAAAGAATCCCGGAAGCGGTACGATACATTGGAAAATGTCGCGGATATGATCCAAATGGGTACTCCAGCTTATCGGGAAAGCAGTGCCAACTTCTTGCTGCCTATCATGGAAGCGATCATAGCCAAGAAGACGATCCGTGCTGTATACCATACGCAGTACAGGAATGAATTGACGGAGCGCGAAATTGATCCGTACTATCTGGTCCCGCGGGATCAACGGTTTTACTTGATCGGCTATTGTCGTGCCAAGCAGGAGATTCGTACGTTTCGGATTAGCCGTTTCCGCCATGTAGAACTGACAGGACATCATTTTGATAAGGGTGATTTTAGCATCACTCAGTATATGAAGCACACCTGGTCCATTGAACGCGGAGATTCTTTAATTACCTTTAAGATCAAATTCCATCCCGATGTCGCGCGTTATGTTAGGGAAGAAGAGTTGTTTGTGAGACCGAAGATGACTGAGCTTCCAGATGGCAGTTTATTATTTGAAGTCACCGTCAACCACGAACGGGAGTTTATGAATTGGGTGGTTCAGTATGGCCCTTCAGCGGAGATCATCGAGCCTGTATCCGTCCGGGAAAGGTTCAAAGAGCGGCTCAGGCGTTGGGGACAGTTGTATGGGAAGTAAGGGGCAAATGTTGAGCGATAGACGAGAGGAAGGTGTCTGTTTTGAAAAGTGAAGCCACGTTTCTAGGACGTTTGTATGATGCGATCCGTAAAGAGCCGTTTCGCCGCAAGATTGTCATCGCCCCCTCCTATATGGAAGGGCAATCCTGGCTTATGCGAATATGCCGAGAATTTGGGCCGGTTATGAACGTGGAAGTCCACACGGTTCAATGCCAAGGCTTGGTCTGAAAAATTCGGGTATAAAACAAAGGAAGCGGGATTGTATTTTGTTAGTTTGCAGAAACATGTCATATTAGGACAGTCCGTAGTATAATTAAACAAGAATCAACATGCAGAGGAGATCGTTATGATTACAGGTGAATTAAGGCAAAAAGTAGACCGGATTTGGGAGACATTCTGGACCGGAGGTATTACCAATCCATTAAGCGTAATCGAACAGTTTACATATTTGTTGTTCATTAAAGGTCTGGACGAAGCGGAAACGCGCAAGGAGAACGAATCCGTGCTGCTGTCGTTGCCTTTTACCGGACTGTTTCCAAGTGACAAGCAGTACTTACGCTGGAGTCAATTTAAATCGTTCGATCCTCAGCGGATGTATGATGTTGTCTCGAACGAAGTGTTTCCTTTCATCAAGACGCTTCATGGAGATAAGGATTCAGCCTATGCCAAATACATGGGCGATGCCATATTTATGATCCCGACTCCGAATATGCTTGTGCGGATTGTCGAGGGTATCGATTCGATTGATATGAAGGATAGGGACACCAGCGGGGATTTATATGAGTATCTGCTGTCCAAGGTGGCTACGGCTGGAACGAACGGACAGTTCCGTACGCCGAGACATATTATCCAAATGATGGTCGAATTGATGAAGCCGACGCCCGAAGATATCATTTGCGACCCGGCTGCAGGTTCGGCAGGATTTCTCGTTGCCGCAGGTGAATATTTGCGTCGCCATCATGCCGATCTTTTTCTTGTTCAAGGATTGAAAGAGCATTTCAACAATCATATGTTCTACGGTTTCGATATGGACCGTACGATGTTGCGTATCGGTGCGATGAATATGCTGCTTCATGGGGTGGATAATCCGAATATCGAATACCGCGATTCCTTGAATGAAAACAATACCGACAAGGACAGATATACGTTAATCTTAGCCAATCCGCCGTTTAAAGGCTCGCTTGATGCGGATTCGGTAGCAGCGGATCTGTTGCGTGTGACTCGCACGAAGAAAACGGAGCTGCTGTTCCTCGCTCTGTTCCTGCGTATGCTCAAAGTAGGGGGACGCTGCGCTTCCATCGTGCCGGACGGTGTCTTGTTCGGTAACAGCACAGCCCATAAAGCCATTCGTAAGGAAATCGTTGAGAATCACAAACTCGAAGCGATTATTTCAATGCCAAGCGGGGTTTTCAAGCCATATGCCGGGGTTTCGACAGCAATTATGATCTTCACCAAAACAGGTGCAGGCGGGACAGATCACGTTTGGTTCTATGACATGAAGGCGGATGGTTACTCGCTTGATGACAAGCGGAATCCGATCGAAGCAAATGATATCCCCGACATTGTGGAACGGTTTGGCAAATGGGAAGCAGAGAAAGAGCGTAAACGCACCGAGAAGTCTTTCCTGGTTCCGGTTGATGAGATTCGTGACAATAACTATGATCTAAGCATCAATCGGTACAAGGAAACGGAATATGAGGAGATTCAGTACGAGGACCCGAAGGTCATACTCGCTTCTATCAAGCAACTCGAGGATGAAATTGTTGAAGGGCTTGCGGAACTGGAGGCGTTGTTGGGGTGAGTTACTCAATCGTTCAGGATCTAGAAAGTATTGAAAAAGTTAAGTCTCTTTGGAACTTCAAGCCATTTGATGAAGTGATTATTGATGTTACGAGTGGCAACATAAAAGTAAAAAAAGAAGATTATCAAGTTACTGGGTTATTTCCTGTAGTTGATCAAGGGAAGACTCTTATCGCTGGTTATATTAACGAAGACCTTACAGTTGTAAAAGGTTTAGATTACATAATTTTTGGGGATCATACCAGAATTTTTAAGTATATTGATTTCGATTTTGTTTTAGGTGCGGATGGAGTCAAGCTCTTAAGACCAAGGCTGGATGAGGTAGATACAAAGTTCTTGTATTATTTTTTTCAGACGTTAACTATACCGAATACTGGGTATAATAGACATTTTAAATATCTAAAAGATGTTATTATTCCTGTGCCTTCAATTGAAGAACAGAAATATATAGTTCAGGTACTAGACAAAGCTCAATCCTTAATTGATAAACGCAAACAAGCAATAGCCAAACTTGATGAATTAGTTCAAGCTGTTTTTATAGATATGTTTGGTGATCCTGTTAGTAACGAGCGTGGTTGGGAGAAGGTAAAATTAAATCAATTTATTTTAAATATTGATAGTGGATGGAGCCCTGTTTGTAAAGCTGTTCAAGCTAGTAGAAATGAATGGGGAGTCTTGAAATTAAGTGCAATTACCTCTGGATCATACATTGCAACTGAAAATAAAGCGCTCCTAGAGGACACTACACCAAAACCAAATCTAGAAGTAAGAAAAGGGGACTTACTGTTTGTTAGAAAAAATACACTAGAACTTGTTGGAACTTGTGCCTATGTTTTTGAGACACCTTCGCAACTAATGTTGCCCGATACCATTTTTCGCTTTGTTTTGAAGGAGGATTGTAAATTAAATAAGATCTTTTTGTGGCAATTACTTAATTACTCAACTTTCGCAGAGCGAAAATCGGCATAATTGCATGATGTGACTGAACTAACGGTGAATGTAATACTGAGGTTG
>NZ_JBQCLK010000066.1:0-7505 GCF_051966115.1 Paenibacillus sp. SAFN-117 | reverse complement strand
AATCCCGAGAATACCCTACTTTTTTGTCGCCTGTGAAGGCTCCAAATCTTGGTACACAGAATACTTTACGCCATCGGGAAAAGCCTGCAAAAATACACGAATATCGTTTAATGGCAGGCATTGCTTCAATTTGAGGCTCAAAAGGATGTATTTTTGCAGCAATTTTTTCCAACCAAACAACAACCCGGGTGAAAGATGTAAAATTGCAGTTTTTCTATCAAAGCTGCAGGATGTCTCGTCAAAAGTTCATAACACACAACATGCTTGCCTGTCGAACAGTTATTGGCGTAAACCAGCCTTTATCGCAGAGTGATTTGAGCATGCGTACTGTAGTGAGAAGTGCGATGGTTGATGTTAAATAACTGTATAAACCTAGTATGGGCCTCTTCGAATTTGTAATTCAGCTTGCAACTCCCCGATAAAATGAAAGAACGCCTGGCTCCATTCCTTGTTGGAATGGAGCCAGGCGTTCTTTGTCACTTAAAGATTATTATACTGTAAGGCGGATCAATTTTGGAGTATAAAAATATTGTTGACACGACACCAAATGGTGTCCTATATTTATATAGTCACCAAATGGTGTCTAATTAAGAGTCGGTCATTTGGAAACATTGGAGTCTGAATGGAGATGGTTAGATTAATGATATATCCAAACGGAATATCAAAAAGGACGCCTTTTTCGGGTATTAGTTAAGCGGCGGACGCAGTGTCCGGAGAGCCGCAACTTTAAGGAGGTGGTGAAATGAACGGCTATCCCTTCGTATCAGCAATACTTTCCATTACACAAAATAAAAGTTTGGAGGGAGAGTTGTGAGCGAGAACAACCAGTTGAGGGATGTGTTTGACGCGATTGCAGATCCAACCAGGCGACAACTAATTAGTTTGTTAGCAGAGACGGAGGAAAAACCGCTTCATGAGTTAACGGCACATTTTCAAATGGGACGTACAGCGGTATCCAAGCATTTGACAATCCTTAAAGAGGCCGGGCTGGTACATGACCGAAAAGTCGGCAGAGAAACGCGATTTAGGCTAAATGCCTCTCCACTTAGAGAAGTTCAAGATTGGGTGGCTTTCTACAGCAAGTTCTGGAGCACGAATATGTTGCGCTTGAACCAACTATTAGAGGAGGAAGAAGAATGAGTTTGAAGTTAGAGCTGGATTTTCAGTACGCGACATCGATCGAGAAGCTTTGGTCCGCGTTAACCGACTCAAAAATGCTTGCCAAGTGGGTGTTAGAAAATGATTTCAAGCCCGTCGTAGGACACCGATTTCTGCATTGCGAGTGGTAACTGCTTCGCTGGCACTACCCCGGAAACAGAGAATCCATGAATATTGTGATAATGATGTACACCAATTTGAATTTATACAATTCGGAGGTCATTCATGAAGGAGAGCTCGAAGTCCCACCCTTACCAAGAATATATTGAAATTCGTGGTGCCAGGGAAAACAATCTCAAGAACGTATCCTTGCGCATTCCCAAGCGGAAGATCACGATCTTCACCGGGGTATCCGGATCCGGGAAGTCATCAATCGTCTTCGATACGATTGCCGCAGAATCCACGCGATTGCTGAATGAGAACTTCAGCATGTTCGTGCGTAATTTCCTGCCGCGCGTTCCACAGCCGGATACAGACGGGATCGAAAACCTGAGCATGGCGGTTATTGTGGACCAGAAACGGCTGGGCGGCGGTTCCCATTCCACGATGGGCACGATTACCGATATCTCTCCCATTCTCCGCCTTCTCTTCTCTCGAGTGGGTCAGCCCTATGTTGGAGAAGTGAACATGTTCTCGTTTAACGATCCGCAAGGTATGTGTCCCGAATGCAACGGGATCGGCCGCAGGCTGGGCGTCGACATGAGCAAGGCGCTGGACATGTCTAAATCGTTGAATGAAGGGGCAATTATGCTGCCGGACTATTCAGTGGGCGGCTGGGAATGGAACATGATCGTACAGTCGGGGGACTTCGATCTCGACAAGAAGCTGAGCGATTATTCGGATGAGGAACTGGAGCAATTGCTGTACGCCAAGGCAAGGAAAGTGAAGATGGATTTCGCCGGTAAGGCAACGAATATTACAGTGGAAGGCGTCATTGAGAAGTTCACCAATAAATACATAAAGCAGGATTTGAAGACGAAATCCGAACGCACACAAAAAGCGGTTGCGCCATACATTACCGAAGGTCCCTGCTCCTGCTGTCGCGGCGCGAGACTCAATCAGGCCGCACTAAGCTGCAGGATCAACGGACTCAACATTGCGGAGATGTCCTCCATGGAGGTGGGGCAGCTCATCGGCGTCATCCGGGAGATTGACGATCCGGTTGCCGCGCCGATTGTCAAGTCGCTGACGGAGCGTCTGCAGCATCTGGTGGATATCGGACTGGACTACTTGACGCTGGACCGTGAGACGGATACGTTGTCCGGCGGCGAATCGCAGCGGGTTAAGATGGTGAAGCATCTGAGCGGCAGTCTGGTCGATGTCACTTACATCTTTGATGAGCCCAGCGTCGGGCTGCATCCCCGCGATGTGCACCGGCTCAATGAATTGCTTCAGAAGCTGCGCGATAAAGGCAACACGGTCATAGTGGTCGAACATGATCCCGACGTCATCAAAGTGGCCGATCATATTGTCGATGTCGGCCCTTATGCAGGCAGCCGCGGGGGTACCATCGTTTATGAAGGCAGTTATTCAGGCCTGCTGGAGGCCGATACGCTGACAGGCAACCATCTGAAACAGGAACTGCCGATCAAAGCCAGTTTCCGCCAGGCCTCGGGCCATCTGTCCATTGTGGACGCCAACCTGCACAATTTGAAGAATGTCAGCGTCGATATACCGGCAGGTGTGCTGACCGTAGTGACGGGCGTCGCCGGCTCCGGGAAGAGCACATTAATTAACGAGGTGTTCTTGCGCCAGCATCCCGATTCTATCGTTATTGACCAGTCGGCAGTCGGCGTCTCGACCCGCTCCAACCCGGCCACCTACACCGGCATCATGGACGATGTGCGCAAGGCGTTCGCGACTGCGAATGAAGTGAGCCCCGGCTTGTTCAGCTTTAACTCCAAAGGGGCCTGCGAAAACTGCCAAGGTCTCGGCGTCGTTTATACCGATCTGTCCTTCTTGGAAAGCGTCAAACTCCCTTGCGAGGTATGCGGGGGCAAACGTTTCAAGGAAGAAGTGCTGGCCTATCAGTTGGACGGCAAATCCATTGCTGATGTATTGGAGATGACCGTCGAACAGGCCCTTGCCTTCTTTAACTTGAAGGGGGTCTCGAAAATTCTCCAAGCCATGAGCGATGTGGGACTGGGTTATTTGCAGCTCGGCCAGCCGCTCAGTACGCTTTCGGGCGGGGAATGCCAACGCATCAAGCTGGCCAGCGAGCTGCATAAACAAGGGAGTATTTATGTCATGGACGAGCCGACAACCGGTCTGCATATGTCCGATATCAGCCATTTGCTTGCAATCATGAACCGGCTGGTAGACGCCGGTAATACGGTCATAGTCATTGAACATAATTTGGATATCATCCGAAATGCGGATTGGATCATTGATATGGGACCCGACGGAGGCAGCAAGGGCGGCCAGTTAGTGTTCGAGGGCACGCCTGCGCAGATCATTCACGCGGAGCAGTCGATCACGGGAAGATACTTGGTGTAATTACATCAATACTATAAACTCACGAATCCTCAACCAGGGCTGCCGGCAGAAATCGGCAGCCTTTCGGTTCTTCATTATCGGCTAAAAAAGCGGGGATATCCGTTCTAGCTTCAGTGATTTATAAGCTGGTTGAATGAGAGTTTTTAGAGCAATAATCGCTTATCAAAATACATTAGGGGGGATGGTATGCTTGAGCCAAGTGAACGGACAAGGACAGGTTTATGGGAGAAACCGTTTCGCTGTCATCCGCCGATTTAGCTATATGCCCGAGTGCAACGCAGCACAGTGAAGCTTGATTTTACACCTATTATGGCGCATAGTTTAGAAAGGGAAGCCGTCAGCCGCGTATCTTATTTACATGAAAATATAATATCGGTATTAGCTTACGGGTGATATGCTGCTATACTAAGTCCATACTTGCTTGGTACTTGGTAACTATTTCTGTTCATACTTACCATATCAACATGTCGTTAAGATGATATATCCACTATAATATCGCTTATTGGAGGAGTACACGATGTTGGATGATACATTGCCAGTTACGCTGCAGTACCAGTTGCGTATGAAGCTGCTTGGATCCGATGGAGTTAACGGCTAGGGAATGCTTATGCAAACCGAACTAATTTCCGCCGGACTTGACGGATAGACAAGCCGTATTTGGGGTGGTATCAGCTACGCTGGTACCACCTTGGCATTTTAAGGTAACATATAAAACAACACTTGAGGACGTAGCGGGATACGATGAAGATCGGATCTTTTTTGATAATAAGCGGATTTCTTGCTTTTACCGTGAAACAGCAGCTTCTTAGGAGGCTGCTTGTTCGCGGTATTTTTATGCCCAAAATAACTTTATCCTGGTGTTGATTTCGAAGATAAGATAACCGCCTCGTTGAAGAGGCGGCTTATTAAACTATCGTTTCCCTTTTAGCGAAATGCGCAATATAACTCCAATTATTAAAACTTACGTTTATGATAGGGGATTCCATCGCCATCTTCACAGTAGGATTTGAGACTATAAAGGAAAATAGCCCAGTTGTAGTTACAGGAACGATAAAATGGCGTTACTTCTTTCCAGTTCGAATGACTCAAAGTAATAAAAGACTTCCCGTTCTTCCCTTCAATATCAAAGGAAATGGTCGTACCAATCCATTCTGGATCTGAATCTATACACTGCCAAACGACTTTTTTATTAGTGATCAATTCCTCTATTCTCATCTTAGTTATGTCATTGCTGCCGAATCGAAATTCATTAATAAAGCCAATCTGATTATTAACAATGAGTTCATTTGTCCATATTTCCGACAGTCCCTCAGCAGTGGTTAAAGTTTCATACACCTTCGACGCTGGAACATTTACGGTTTGCAAGTGCTCGATATTTGCCATGTCTTACTCCTTTCTAACTGCAATAATTTATGTTTGATGCTTACGATAACATATGAAGAATATAATAGTTTCTTCTGGATTGCTATGTTGCAAAAGCTCTCGCTTATCGTCCTATGTATCAGCAAGTCTTCAGTTCCTTTAAATCCATGGGTAAATCATCTCCGAACAGTGACAATACAACTAAAACGGCGCTTCGAGCATTGCCAAATTGCTGCCGTGCCGCTCGATTTTTCCCGCGCTGACTAATTGTGACACGCAGCAGGGTATGTCAAAACCATATTGGAGCATGTCGTAGCCACGAATTTTGAATACGTATTTATCGTGGCGTCCCTAAACTGGGATTTCAAGGTCAGCCGCATCATGTGTGTTCCCATTTAACTACATTTTTATTGTACAACAAAACTAATATATACGTTGACGTGTATATACGTAATGGTGTATATTAATGGCATGAATACGACAGCGATGCAATTAACGTTATTTACGATCGCCGAGCCGAACCGTTTTAACATTGTTGAACTTTTAAAGCAAGGGCCGCGATCCGTCAGTGAAATCGTCCATGCCCTCAACATCGGCCAGCCTCAAGTATCTCGCCATTTGCGTATTTTGAGCGAGGCTGGGTTGGTACGCGTCCGCAGCAAGGCGCAGCAGCGAATATATAGCCTTGAACCCCGACCGTTTCAGGAACTGGATGAATGGTTCGATTCATTCAGCATCCTGTGGGAAGAACGGCTCGACAATTTCGAGGACTATATGCTCGACTACAAAAGAAAGGAGAACTTATGACAGGTATCAACAGCTTAATCGCCAGTTATTACTGGAACTACCAGGCCATCTGGAACGAGCGTCTTGATGCACTGGAAAATTACGTAATGAGGATGAAACGCGATGAGAACAAGACAGACAAGAATCTATAGAGATCGAGAGCGTCGGGAGCTTACCGTCGAACGTATAGTAGCCATATCTCCCAAGCTTGCCTGGGAAGGATGGACTGAGCCGCAACACGTTGCCCGTTGGTGGGGGCCCAGGTCCTGGACTTCCACCATATATGAAATGGATGTGAGGCCCGGCGGAGTCTGGCGCTATAGCCTTAAATCCGACGATGGCACCGGAGAAGAGGCTTTCTGCCGAGCCGTCTACCAGGATGTTTGCGAACCGTCCAAGCTAGTTTACATCGACTCGTTCGCCGACAGAGATTGGAATGTCGTAGAGAACAGCGAGATGCTCACAACCGTTCATTTCGAGAAGGCGGCCGGAGGTACGAAGCTTCGTATTGTGACCCGTTTCGCAAGCGTCCATGACTTGGAAAACGCCGAGGCGATGGGGATGATCGAAGGATTCACCGATGCCTTCGATCGACTTGAAGAATATGTAGAAACAACATTAACAGGAGGAAAGATAAATATGAAAACGATTATTTCTAAAGACGGAACAAGAATCGCATATCAAAAGCAAGGAAACGGACCCGCCATTGTTTTGGTATCGTCTGCGGCTGCCGATCATCGGGATGCCGCGGGGCTCGCCGAACAGCTTGCCGATCATTTCACCGTCTACAACTACGACCGTCGGGGACGCGGACAAAGCTCCGATACAACGCCGTACGCTGTTGAACGCGAAATTGAGGATATAGAGGCTTTGATCCGTGAAGCCGGTGGTAATGCAAGTTTGTTCGGCAGCTCATCCGGGGCGGTGCTAGCCCTTGACGCAGCCAACAAATTAGGAAATCAAGTGTCAAAGCTTTATCTGTACGAACCGCCGTTCATTATTAATGACAGCCGCAAACCTGTGTCGGCAGAATACATAGACCAATTGAATAAATTCGTCGAAACCGGCCAACGAAGTGAAGCGGTAGAATACTACATGACCGAAGCTGTCGGTATACCGACGGAATATATCGAATATATGAAAGCAGATCCATCTTGGAAGTCGATGGAAAGCATGGCTCATACGCTTGTCTATGACGGGATGATTATGGGCGAGACGCAGTCCGGAAAACCTCTGCCAACCGGTCGATGGGAAGGGAGTGTCCCTACCTTGGTCATGACAGGGGAAAACAGCGAATCACTTTTCCATGACGCGGCCAAGGCGCTAGCCGAACTATTACCTCTGGCTGAACACCATACGCTATCCGGACAAGATCATTCGGCCGTCATGATGGCTCCGGGCGTACTGGCGCAAGCAATCATTAATGATGATATGAAAATGAAATAAGCTCAATCATTTGGGAGGAGAAACCAATGACTGATCATAACATACAAGATCAAGCGTATCCGCCGCCAAGGCCAAACCCTGATCTTCGATCGCTTGATCGTTTGGTCGGTACCTGGCATATCAGCGGGGGCGCTGAAGGGATCAAGAGATACGTGAGAAATGGAAAATGATAAGTCATAGTAACTCAACTTTCGCAGAGCGAAAATCGGCATAATTGCATGATGTGACTGAACTAACGGTGAATGTAATACTGAGGT
>NZ_JBQCLK010000065.1:0-7875 GCF_051966115.1 Paenibacillus sp. SAFN-117 | reverse complement strand
CTAGCTGTAGGTTTTCCAGTTAGTTTCCATATTTCTTCCGAATATAGAAATCTAACTGTATGAAATCCATTTAGTTTGCATTTTTCGCCCTAAAGGATCCCTAACTGTGTGAACCCATATAGTTGTTGCTTAGTTGTTGCTTAGTTGTTGCTTAGTTGTTACTTTAGAGGATTCCGACTACATGCAATCCATTTAGTCTGCACATTTCGCTCTAGAGGATTCCAACTACATGAAGCCCATTTTCCTCCATGTTGTTAACCACTGTCATACCACGCCACACACACCGCCCACTAGAAGTCTCGTGAGGTGCGGAAAGAACCGAATGATGAAGAGTGCAGTTTATATAAGGCCGCTTTCGAGACCCTGTTTTGTAACCTCATAATAAAGAATTCTTGAACCCGTCCCGCGGATGATCGGCTTTAACCACCCTTTTTGACATAACCGTTTGAGATGAGCTACCGCCGTTCGATGATCGATGGAGAAATAATGGGAAACATCGATGGGCCGGATGGGTCGGGCTAGAAATAAGGAGTAGCGCAAGATTTCATTATCTGCAAAAAATACCCTTTCCACCTTGGTGTTCGCCGATTCATATCGATTAAGCACTATGCGCAGCAAATAGATGCAAAGATCAGGCCGATTAGCCACATCGTCATAAGCAAACGAAATAACATGGAATCCCATACCGCTCAAAAATGTTTCCCGATTCAGTTCGTTGCAATATTTTGTACGATCCATGTTGGCGACATGTTCACCGTAACCTTTAATTTCGATGAGAATTTTCCAGAGTTTTGGCGCTAACACATAATCGGCAAAGTATGACCTAACCCGCCAATCCATCACTTCGTATTCCGGATGCAAGTCATCAAAATGACCTTTTAAAGGCCACCATATATTTTTTGCAAACATGACCTCCGCGTGCCCATGGCCTCTTTCCAGTCTTCCGCGCCTTTCTCCTGTTCTTTTGTTCAGATGATACTCAATAAAAGTGGAGTGCGCCTCCTGAAATCCATTCACATTACACCAACTCCTTCAATATTTGCTCCTTGGAAAAATAAAAAAACGCCCTCACTCATCAATAAGATGAATAAGGACGTTCTTCGTCACTTTCCTTCATTATAGAGCAAAATGGCTATTTCATCCAGCCGGAAGGCTAAAATCTTAAATTAGCAAGTGAACATCAGCATTGATCCATTGCATGATACGGAATCTGACGAGGACCGCGAGAGACGCTCTTACCAATCGTGGTGGAACTATGCTTTGAAGGTTAGCTCGCCTTGCAGACCTCCTACTACCTTCCGCAAGCTTGCCGCCCACCTTGCCACCTCAAGCTTACTTCAAATTGGCGGACCAGTTCTCCGCGCGCTTCTGCAGATCGTCCAGGAACGATTGGATGTCCGGGGCATTGCCTGTCGCTGCTTTGCTTATGAAGCCGTTGACTGCGGGGACGATATCGCTCATGTAGAAGGGGTTCGCTTCATCCATCAGCTCCGAATGTCCGACTTCCGCGATTTTGAGAGCCATCTGGATATATTTGTCCTCCTTGTCGACGAAATCGGCATTTTTCAAAGTAGGCGTATTGGAGAAGTTCTCATACAGATACTTTTGGGTCTGGTATCCGGACAGAAACTTCATGACCTCCCAAGCAGCGTCCACATCCTTGGCGTCCTTTGCCATGACGAACGGGTCGACCGCCACCCAGCCTTCTCCCTTGGGCCCCATATTCATCCGCGCCTCGAACCGGTCGAGCAGCTCTTTATTGTTGTTCGAGCGATACTCGCTCATCGTGGAACCGCCGGTCTGGTCGATGCCGATGGCGATCACATTCTTCTCCCTTCCAAAGTTCTCCGCCCCCTGTCCGTTGACGAATCCGGCCGGCGGAAGCTTGGCGGCTTCCTTGAGCCACTCCATTACTTTAACCATTTCCGGAGTATTCAGCTTCCACTTGATTCCTTTCAAATCGGTTAAATTTCCTTCCGCGCCCGGAGCGTTAAAGGCCAGCGTCAGAGCAACGAAGGTGGAGCCGTTGAGCGAGTTTCCGCTCCAGTACAATCCATAGTTATCCTCGCCGGTCTTCGGGTTCTTGCCGGTCATCTTCTTCGCTTTCTCCAATATTTCCTCCGGCGTCGGCTTCTCGGAAATCGGTTCGACGCCCCACTCCTCAAACAGCTTCTTGTCAAAGACAATCAGCCTGCGTCCCAGTATGGCCGGAATCCCGAATTGCTTCTTCCCGTCCGGCGACTTGGTGCTGTACGAATTATTCCATATTCCGTCCAGGTAGATGCCCGGATCAAAGCTGCTGTCCTTGGCGATCAAATCGTCAATATCGCGCAGCAGTCCTTCGTTGTACCATTGAGAGGCGAAAGCTCCCCCCGAATACAGAATATCCACATCCTTGGACATCAGCATCGCTGTTTGCTTGGCCTTTGCGTTCTCCCAAGGAATCTGGTAAATTTCCAGCTTGATGTTCGGGTACATTTTGTTAAAGGTCTGCTTCAAGTACTGGTTGAGTCCAACGGTCTTCTTCCCGGTTTGCGGGTCCAAGCCGTTGTCCAGATTCCAACCGGCCAGCGCTACCCGGACGGTGCCCTTCATATCGGACACTTTGCTGACATCTCCGTAGTCGCTGCCGCCGGAACCCGAGGAGCAGGCGACGATCGAAACCGCCATCAAGATGGATAGCAGGATTAACACGACTTTTTTCATGGAATAACCCCTTCCTTTTATATGAACTCGTGAACTGCTGAAGGGACCCGCTATGGTTGGTAATGCTGCGGGGTCTCTCTCCATTGAACAAGAACAGACCTCTACCTTGGGCCGGAAACTCTATTGTTTAATTCCCGTCAAGGCAATGCTTTCGATAATATAGCGCTGCAGGAACAAATAGACGACAACGACCGGAATAAGGCTCACCGTAGTGGCGGCCATGATGATGGAAGGCTGCTGGTTGATGCCGTTGTTATAGGTGAACATAGCCAACCCGATTTGGATTGTGTATTTATCGGGGGTCTTGAGCGCAAGCAGCGGCCACAGCATATCATTCCAAACCCCGAGAAAAAGCAAAATAACCATCGTAGCGATAATAGGGGTGCACAATGGAAAATAAATTCTCCAGAAAACCGCAAACTCGCTGGCTCCGTCAATGACACCGGCCTCCCTTAAGCTGGAGGGCAATTGATCGATGAACGCCTTCGCCAGAAAGGTTCCGAAAGCATAGTTCATAGCAGGCAGGTAAAAAGCCCAGTACGTATCGATCAATCCGACTTTGCTGAACAGCAAATACTGGGGAATCATCGTCATTTCGAACGGAATCATCATCGTGCTCAGAGCCAGCAGCAGGACGATATTCGCTCCTTTAAACCGGATTTTGGACAGGGAATAACCCGACAGCAGTGCGGACATGGAGCTCACGAAAATCACTCCGGCGCTGACGAGAATCGAGTTCAAAATATATTTGGCCATGGGAATGTTGGTAAAAGCCGCTTCGTAAGTTTTGAAGGACGGCTCCTCGGGCCAAATCTTGGGAGGAAAAGTAATGTTCAGCCGGGCCGCCCAGTCAAAGCTTGTGATCAGCATCCATAGAAAAGGAACGATCATGACGAACGAACCGAGAAAAAGAATAATAAAAAGGAAAGTCTGTGCAGCAGCTTCCCTTCTTCGCCGACTGCCGATTTTGGGCTGTATTAATGGAGATTGAGGCTGCAGGGTATTCGTTTGGGACAATGCTCTCCCCCCTTAAGAAGTTTCTGTCTTGACTGCCATTCGATTTCTCATGAAATCGCCCCCCGAATGGTCTATGAAAATGAAAGCATTTCTTTGAAGTAAGCGTTTACCAATTAATTCGGCGCAAGCCTTGATTGAGCAGTGTTGTCACCTTTTCAAAGAAATTCCGAATTTCGCTCTTGCTTTATAAATCAGTCGATGCTGTTCTTCCTCCGATTCATCAGCATCATAAAGATGGTCAGGATCAAAATGATAATAAACAGCAAATAGGAAGCTGCCGTAGCTACGCCCATCTGCGAAGCGAGGAAGGCGTTCCGGTAAATATACAGTACCGCGGTCATCAGGCTGCCGCCCGGGTTGCCCGCCGTGCCTCCGATTAACCAAACATCGGTAAATCTCTTCATGCCCCCGATGGTACCCATGATCAGCATGAAGACGAAAATCGGTCTTAAATACGGTATGGTAATGTAATACCAGCGCTTCAGCCCGCCCGCTCCGTCCACCTCCGCCGCTTCGTACAATTCCCGCGGAACGCTTTGCAGCCCGGCCAGGAAAATGATCGTATTGTAGCCGAGAGCTCCCCATAAGCTCATCAGCACGATGCTGAACCGGGAGAACCGGGGATCGGTGAACCAGCCGACCGGCTCGATGTTAAACCAGCCGACGACGAAGTTTAGCAATCCTTCTTTGGCCGGATAAAACAGGAAGGAGAATAACAAGCTGGTGGCTACTGCCGAGACAACGTTGGGAAGAAAATAAACGCCTTTAAAAAAGTTTTTGCCGAGCTCCCATTTCAGACTGTTGATCAGGCTCGCCAGAATAAAGGACAGCCCGATTCCAAGAACAACCGAGAAAATCCCCATATAGAATGTGTTATACAAGGCCTGCCAGAAAATGGGGTCCTTCATTACATACTCATAGTTGCTCGCACCAACCCATGTTCCGGACATCGCCGATCCACCCGTCTGGAGGAAGCTCATATACAAGGCGGCAAACATAGGGTATATGGCAAACGCCATCACTCCGACGATCAACGGGGCGCTAAACAAATACCCCATCCAATCGTTGCGGGTCAGGAATCGTTTGCGGCGTCGCACAGGTACTCGCGGCGGGTCGATATCCACTCCGGTTTTTACGGGCAAGTCAAGATCCCTCCTCCGATGTCGAAAATTCCCACTTCGTTACTTCTCTACACCATGCCGGTGCGGGCCGAGCCCTCGAAGCTTCTCCCGGGGAAAGCTCCGGCCTTCTGATTCCATGCCAAAAAAACCAAGGACAACTTGTACAGAAAGCAAATTTCCCGTTCGGAATTTCAGGTCCAAAGCCTGCCTTCTGTCCCCGGTACCACCTCCCTGATTCCAGAAATAAGGTATCACCAAGAATACTACAATTGCCTAAGGCTAACGCCAATGTCATAGAATCACTACATTTTGCACAATATTCAGAAAATTTAAGTAAAACATCTTAATCATTTACCGCATTAACCATTAAAGGTGGAGCATTTTCAGCTCGAGGTGGATAAAAATCAGGCCGGAAAGAAAGTCTCTAGAAATCCTAAACGGGGGACTAGGCTGTACCCCTGTTGAGGTGAAAATGAACGCTTGCATTATTTAGCAATTGGAGAATCAAACGGGGCCCGCTCTCCCCCCTTTATCATTCATCGACTGCTTGAATTCCATCGGGCTCAGGCCGGTGTGCTGCTTGAAAACGCGGCTAAAATAACGAAAATCGCTGAAACCGATTTTCTCCGATATTTCAGCGACGGTATTCGAAGTCTGCAGAATTAGCTGCTTGGCCCTATCCACCCGAATTCCGTTCAAGTAACGGGTGAAGTTGACACCGGTTTCCAGCTTGAAGAGCTGGGACAGGTAATTTTTATTCAAATGGAAATGCTTGGCTGTCTGTTCCAGCGTAATCTTGCTGGCATAATTGACGGATAAATAGCTTTGAATTTCCACTATGACCCTTCTCCGTCCCGTATCCATCAGTCTTCGCTTCCGCTCCAGCAAATAAGTGCAGTACTGCTTCAGACGCTCCTTCGTCCGCTCGACGTTCCAGTGAAGGTTAAACCCCGGCCCTTCCCAATCCTCGACCGGTCCTATATCTTTGGCAGACGGATAACTGTTAAACTCCATCGCGCACACCTTCATCAAAGCGGCCGTCTTGTCTATACATTGCTTTGCTGTCCGGGGCGTACATCGGTCCGCCTGCAGCAGGGCAAAATGCTCCTCGATCGTCTCCAGAGCCTCGTCTTCCTTGCCATAGGTTAACGCATGTGTAATCCGCTGCCGGAAGCCGCTGTCAAAAAGAGCCACCAGATCGGCATCCTCACCCGCATTCGGCTGATCTGATAGCTCGCGGCAATGTACCGTAAAGGTTTCCTTACGGAACATGTTCATTTCTGCAGCTTTCTTCGCTTTGGCGTATCCGGTCAACAGCCGCTCCAGAGGGCAGAAGCCGCTAATTCCAAAACGGACATCAAGCTTAAGATGCTTCCGTATATGACCGGCTAGCTCTGTCCATCGGCGGATCAATCTTGCTTCATATTCACATAAGCTTTCCTGCGGACGGCTTTCCACAAGAAACACATATTCGTCATGCTCCACTTTGAAGAAATCCAGGTCTTCGTATTTATGAGCCAGCTCCTGAAGCAGATTAATCAGCGAGAAGCTGACCAGATAGCTGCCGTCTTCCCCAAACCGCAGCAAAGCCTCCTTCAGATTCACCTGCATGACGGTCACAGAAAACCTTACGAGGATCGAGCGGAGACGGAACAGACCGGCTAATTCCTTGATTTGATGCGCTGCGTACCTATAGGTCAGGATATCTTTAAAGAAGCTCTCCACCTTATAACGCTCCTGCGGCAGTATGCTCCCCCATCCGTTTCGCGGCTTTTTCTGCTCTATCATTTCTGCGGCGACCTTACGAACACATTCGGTCAAATCATCGGGACGGATCGTCATTTTTAATAAAAAATCGGAGGCCCCGAGCAGCAGGGCTTCCTTGACATAATTGAAATCGTTCGTACAGCTCAGGACGATAAATTTGCTGGAGGGCTTGCGGGCCTTGACCTGCCGGATTAACTCAATTCCATCCATGTCGGGCAGGATCATATCGGTAATGATTAAGTCGGGCTGCCAATCCTCGAAACGGTCCATGACTTCTTGCCCGCAGGCAGCTTCTTCCACCCGGCTGAATTGCAGATCTTCCCAGGGTACGGAATGACGAATTCCATGACGGACAATAGCTTCATCGTCTACAATGACCAGATTCAGCATTCTCATCCTTCCTTTCCTAGTAAAGGCAATGTGACCGTAACTATCCCTTCTCCGGTACGTTGTGAGCCGATCCTGGAACTGGTAGCAGACGGGAGCCTGTCCGATGAATGAAAATGCAATATTTACTGGAACAAAGTTAATCAGCCGTCCTATTCCGAAGGAAAACGCTCTCCGCCCGAGATGAAATAAATATCCGAACCAATCGCTTCGCGACAGTCTTCCCCGGGGCTTGCGACCAGGAACACGATAAGCCTATAGAACCCAATTCTGATTTTATAAAATTCATCCTGCTTTAAATGCTCTTGTCCGAATGCTGTATTATATTCGTTGGGGACAATTTTTTCCCTACTATATTCAAGGAAATAAATGGGATAAAATCTTGAAATAAAGAGGGGGATTTTTTTATAAAAAGATTGGTATTGGAGAGTTGTTTTGAAGTTCAGCTATGCCGGAAATCTTTGTTCAAAGACTCATGTATGCGTTAAGAAAAGACCGACCATTATGCTTGCATATTGGATTTAGAAGGGAAGGAGTGGAGAAGGTTTAATCGAAGAGGCCTGTTAGTCAAATACATAAAGAGGAGGAAAACCGATGACCTGGATTATCATTATCCTGTTGTTAATCAATACGGCGATTCTCTTGAACATCAACTATAAAATTAAAGGGAGAGATCTCGTTCAGGAAGCATTGGATAGGGATCAGCGAAGAGGACGTACAGTTTCTCGACAAAATAGAACTGAATAAGCATGCAAAACTTATACTTTCTTACCCCATTAGAAAGTTTAAGTTGAGTAAAGGGTCAAGTCCTGACTCTTGTGTAAAATTCACTACAATGTTTTCTACACTGGATTATTAGCCTAGCTTTCTCTTGTTA
>NZ_JBQCLK010000064.1:0-8441 GCF_051966115.1 Paenibacillus sp. SAFN-117 | reverse complement strand
TATTTCCAGATCCTGTAGGGCTAAAAGCGGATACCGTCTAAAGACGGTGGAGTTGAACCTCGCTTTTGGAAGTTAAATTGGCCTGCAGTACCGGTGGCTCCTGAGTATTGATGTCAGTCTCGAGCAGCGTATCCCCGATCTTCGTCCCTATATTTCCCATCAGGCCCGTCCGGAATCCGGCATGCTTCAGGATAGACTCGATCATATGACTGACCGTCGTCTTACCGTTGGTTCCGGTGACGCCGATCAGCTTGAGATCATGGCTCGGATAACTGTAATAATGAGCACAAATGACAGCCATCGCATATCGCGCATCCGGCACTTGCAGGGTCGGCACTCCTGCTCCGACCTCCCGCTCCGTGACCAATGCCGCAGCCCCTGCCCGTACAGCCTCCTCGGCAAAAAGATGCCGGTCCTCCTGCAGTCCCGGAATGCCGGGGATGCATATGAACAAGTCTCCCGGCCGCACCTTGCGGGAGTCCATCTGAATTCCGGTAATCTCAACCTCCGGATTGCCCTCTGTTTTCACAATAGTCAGCAGCGGAATCAATTCCTTAAGCTTCATGCCCCGTCCTCCCCGCCTAACCTTCGAAGATCGTCTGGTACTTCTGAATGTCACCGGCCCCCATAAATACCAATACCGAATCTTTATAGTCTAATAAATTGTTGACCGTGGATTCCGAAATAAGCCGGGCATTGGGAATCCGGTCGCGCAGCTGCTCGATCGAGACAGTGCCGCCTTCCTCGCGCGCCGATCCGAAGATTTGACACAGGTATACATCGTCTGCGCCCCGCAAGGATTGAGCGAAGTCGTCCATCAGCTTCTCCAGCCGGCTGAACGTATGAGGCTGAAATACGCTCACTATTCTTCTCAACGGATATTTGCTTCTTACCGCTTCCAGAGTCGCTCTAATTTCGGACGGATGATGGGCATAATCATCAATCACGATATTGCTCTTCCATTCCTTCTCGGAAAATCTTCGCTTGACTCCGGAGAAGGAAGCCATATGGTGCTTTATTTGCTCCAAATCGAGATTCAGGACAAGCGCCGTTCCAATAACCGCCAGGGCGTTGAGCACATTATGGCGTCCATAGGCCGGTATAGTGAACTGGCCTATTCCGTCGCCGCGCCAGTACACTTCGAAAGAGGTGCCGTTACTCCCGGCTACGGGTGCCGAGGCTCTCAGCAGGTTATGATCTTCGAAACCGTAGTACAGCACCTCTTTATCTATTCTTAATGACCGGACATGCGGGTCATCCCCGCATACAACGAGCAGACGGCCAACCAGCGAAGCCATCTCCTCGAACGCGCTGTGGACATCCGACAGGTCGGCATAATAATCCGGGTGATCGAAATCGATGTTCGTAATGACCGCAATTTCGGGGCGGTACGCCAGAAAATGCCTCTTGTATTCACAGCTTTCAAATACAAATAACCGGGCATCCTTCTCCCCCTTGCCGGTGCCGTCTCCAATCAGAGTGCAGACCGGCTCCACTCCTCCCAGCGCATGCGCCATCATTCCGGTTGTGGTGGTTTTCCCGTGCGATCCGGTAACGGCTATACTGATATAATCCTTCATCCACTCTCCGAGAAAATGATGATAGCGCCGGACCGGATATCCCAACCGCCGACAGTGGTCCAGGGCCGGATGCGAATCGGCGAAAGCGTTCGATGCGATCGCCGTCATATCGTCGGACAGCGGTGCCTCGGCGAACGGAAAGATGGGAATCCCTCTCGCTTCCAAAGGAGCTTGGGTAAAAAGCGGAGCCTCAGTATCCTCCCCCTGAACCTTATGTCCCAAATCATGCAGAATCTGCGCCAATGCGCTCATTCCACACCCTTTAATTCCAATTAAATGATAGTTTCCCATCCATAAAACCTCCAGCCTGCAGCTTAATATAAATGCAATATGTAACCTGATTATGCCATCACAGCTAAATATATTATTTACATTATACTGCATTCATTACCCCCTTTGCTCCCGAGTCGCCCTAATACGCAAAAAAAGGCGTCATGAAAGTCATGAAACGCCTTTAATATTTTATTTTAAAATATCTTCTTGGTCTCTCTCTCCGCTTTCAAAATCTCAACGGCTTCACGGAAGCGCATAGAATGCACTACTTCCCTTTCCCTTAAAAATTTCAAGCCGTCCTGCAAATCGACATCATCCGTCATATCAATAAGCCATTGATAGGTTGCTCTCGCCTTCTCTTCGGCGGCAATATCTTCATACAAATCCGCAATCGGATCCCCCTTGGCTTGAATATAAGTTGCGGTCCATGGCACCCCCGCCGCATTATGATAAAACAGGGCTCTGTCATGGTCGGCATAATGATCCCCAAGCCCCGCCTCCTTCAGCTGCTCGACCGTTGCATCCTTGGTCAGCTTGTAGACCATCGTTGCAATCATTTCGAGGTGAGCAAATTCTTCCGTTCCTATGTCCGTCAACAATCCGATGACCTTATCCGGGATCGAATATCTCTGATTCAAATACCGCAAGGCGGCGGCCAGCTCCCCGTCAGCCCCCCCGTATTGTTCGATCAAATATTTAGCCATCCGCGGATCGCACTTGCTGACGCGAACCGGATACTGCAGCTTTTTTTCATAAATCCACATAAAAAGCTCCTCCCATTTTGTTTACGTTATCCCTCTCTCTATATGGTTAGACCTGCCACGGCCATGGGGACTCTACCCACTGCCAAGGATAGCGCGAAAAGCTATGTCCAAACTGCATCAAAGGACCATATTCCAGCTCGAATTGATTGGCGAGCTTCTGCCTTTGCTGGGCAAGCTGGTTAAACTGCTGGAGAGCTTGTTGATCGCCGGGATGGGTGTCCAGATAAAGCGATAGCTCAACCAGTGCAAAATCGACCTCCTGCAGCTCCCGCAGCCTCCGGTAATATTGTTCATCCAACGTTTTTTGCATTACCGCTTCTTCTCCTTTCTATGGTCTGCCTTCATACGGACTGTATAAAGCCGGCCACAAAGTACCCCGCTTCAACGCCTCGGACAAATGGAATTGAGGTAAATTGGGCGGCTGGAAGGGGATATATAATTGGGGCGGTGTCTGATAAGTCTTCACCCGGATGGGCGGACATGGATCATGCGGCCCGATAAACGGATAGTAAGTTTTAACCTGAGTGAACATGGTCCCTTTACTCCTCCTCTTAGCTTTATTTGGGCTCTCACTGTTAGAGTATGACAGTCGCCTACATTTGGTTTGGGCTACCGCCCCTTTTTTATGGCTTACAAAATAAGAGAATTCCGGGAGTACCACCGCCAATTCCTCTCCAAAAGTTCTTCAGCGGGCGAAATTCGCTAATGATCCCGGAATTCGGACCGATTATTTTATTTCAGGGTTTTGCTCTGGAGTATAGATATTCACTCTTGTAATCCGCAGGCGGTCGATTTCCGCCACTTCGAACACGTGGTCATCCACTTCCACGGCCTTGCCTCTAGCAGGCATGCCTTCCAGTTCCTTGAACAGCCAGCCTCCGATGGAATCGACCTCCTCTTCTTCTATGGATAAATGGAGCAGTTCATTAACCTCCTCTAGGAGCATGCGGCCGGATACGGACACAAACCGGTCCTTCACCTCAATGTCCGGGCGTTCGTTCTCGTCGAACTCGTCCCTGATTTCTCCTACAATTTCCTCGAGAATATCCTCCGTTGTCAGTAATCCGGCGGTGCCTCCATATTCATCGATAACGATCGCCAATTGCGATCTACGCTTCTGCATCATCCGCAGCACATCGCTGATTTCCGTTGCTTCCGAAACCGCCAGGATGGGACGCAGGAAGTTTGCCAGATCATGCTCCTCATTCGGGTCCGCCGTCAATAAATCAGTAATATGCACGAAACCGATAATTTCATCTTTATCCTCTTCGGCTACCGGATAGCGGGTATGCTTGGTTAGATAGACCAGGCTCATATTTTCTTGAAAGGACAGCTCCGTGTACAGGCACTGCATATCGGTACGGGGCACCATGACTTCACGGGCCAACCGCTCGGAAAATTCAAAAATGTTGTCAAACAGCTTCATTTCATCCTTGTTGATATGCCCGCTCTTGGCGCTTTGGTTCATCAATATCCGGATTTCCTCTTCCGTATGCGCCTCCTGCCTGGCAGCGGGCTTAATACCGATTGCTCTCAGCAACCAATTCGCCGCCCCATTCAACAGCCAGATAACCGGATAAAACAATTTGTGAAACAAGATCAGCGGACCGGCAAGCCATAATGAGGTTGATTCGGATTTCTGAATAGCCAACGATTTAGGCGCCAATTCACCAAGCACGATATGTAAAAAGGTGATAATGACGAAAGCCAAAATAAAAGACAGCGTATGGCTGAACGCCGCATGATTCCATCCGAATACGGCTAGCATCGGATCGATTATTAATCTTGAGATCGCGGGTTCACCGACCCACCCCAGACCCAGGGATGCCAAGGTGATTCCCAATTGGGTCGCCGACAGATAAGCATCCAGCCTGTCCGTCACCTTAAGCGCGTATTTGGCTTTCGCATGATGATTTTTGGCAAGCTCCTGCAGCCGGGTAGCCCGGATTTTGACGAAAGCGAATTCCGCGGCGACGAAGACCCCGTTCAGAAACACAAGAAACAGGACCAGAGCAATATTCCAAATGATTTTCCCAAGTTCAAATGGAGTGTCCATTGGAATTGTCTCCTTTGCTTTCCGAATTACAACACCTCTTGCGTATTGTCCCATTTTTGCACCGGAATCATTCTTTAGGAGAATTTACTGCCTGGGAAAATAAAAAAAGCTCCTAACGGAGCCTTTTCGAAGACGAATAACCCGGTTTTAAAGGAAGCTTTTTATGCCAATTAGAAAGTTGTTCCATTTTAATGCTTTAATGAACATAAACTTTCTAATGTGGTAAAAAAAACAACTGCCTCTACAACAGAGACAGTTGGGTGCAAATCAGATAACCGCTTTTCTCTCTTTAAAATCGATTCCCTTGTAGTACATATCCGCAACCAGTAAATTCGGTCCGCAGCATCGGGCTTCCGGACAGTGGCAGTTGACCATTAAATTAAGAGGATGCTCCAGCCATCTTGCAAACACTTCCTCCAAACGGTCGGAATGAATATTGCCGAGAGATGATAAATCGGAGAAATCCGTAACATAAACGTCCCCTGTAAATAAGTTGACGTTCAAACGATTCCGCCCGTCCGGGTCATTGCGTACCGTTACATTGGGCTCCCTCTGCAGTCTTGCGATCAATTCGCGGTCTTGGGCATCGGAGCTGCAGCTAAAGAACGGCAGCGTTCCGAACAGCATCCATACCTCCCGATCCCGTTCATCCAGCAGACGGCTGATCGACTTCCTCAGCAGATCAAGCGGGAGCTTCGGCAGGTGAGCGGCAAAAGAACTCGGATACATCGGATGAACCTCGTGGCGGCGGCAGCCCATTTCGACAATAAGCTTATGGATATCCGCTATTTTGTCATGAGTACGGTAATTGATCATCGATTCCGCGGAAACGAACAGGCCGGCTTCGCTCAAAGCCCGGGTGTTGTTAACCATTTTCTCATACATTCTGGCCGCTGTGCTCTTCCTCACTTCATGCGAAGCGTTGGCAAAGCCGATCTGGTGGAAATCGTCGGCATTCAAGTAATTGAAAGAAATATGGAGGACGTCCAAATAAGGCGCCATCATCTCATACCTGGACAAATCCAGTGTGACGTTCGAATTAATTTGGGTGCGTATCCCTCTGGACTGCGCATATTTCAATATCGGGACGATATACTCCCGGACCGACTCTTCATGATAGGTCGGTTCTCCGCCGGTAATGCTGAGCGTCTGCAGATGCTCCACTTCCTCCAGACGCTTCAGCACGGAAGAAAGAGGGAGCTTCGCTTCCTCCTTCATAACAAGCGCGTCGCCTACCGCGCAGTGCTCACACCGCATATTGCACAGATTGGTCACCGTCAGCTCGATGCTGGTTAATACATGCTTGCCGTGCTGATGCAGGGACAATATCGGATCCCAGGGATCGTACTGGGGACTCATGGGTACTTTCATATTATTCACACCTGACTTTATTGTTGGTTTAGCCTGACCCTTATTGTAACTGAACGGAGCCAAAAGTTAAACCTTTCTATCCATGTGACCTCTGCCGAATCCAGCGTGGCGCCCACCAATTCGCTCTTCCGAGCAGTTTCATCAAGGCGGGGACAACAATAATGCGAATGAGAGTAGCATCGATCAGCACCGCCAAGGATAATCCGAGGCCGAGCGCTTTGATTATTTGAATATCCGTGTAAATGAATGAGCCAACCACGACGATCAGGATAAACGCCGCCGACGTTATGAGGCTTCCGGTTCTTCTTAAGCCCTCGGCCGTACTGGCCTCATTATCCCCGGTCTTCTCGTATTCCTCCACGATGCGGGAAATCAGGAAAACTTCATAATCCATAGATATTCCGAACACTACGCAAAAAATGATAATCGGAAGCGTCGCATCTACGTATCCTGTCGAAGTAATATGCAGCAACTCCGCCATAAATCCGTTCTGGAACACCGCTACGACTATCCCGATGCTTGCCCCCAGACTGAGATCATTCATCAGTACCGCTTTAAGCGGCAGCAGCACGGAACGGAAGGCGGCAAGCAGGACGAAGTAAGTAACGACCATCACAAAGCCGACCACCACCGGGATCCGCTCGTTAATCCGATCCAGCATATCCAGCCGGTAGGCCGGTCCGCCCGTTACCTTGACCTCAAGTCCTCCCGCATCGAGCTCGCGGATTTGCTTCACCAATCTCTCCGTATCTTTGCTTTCCGGATCATCTTCCGGCACGACTATCAATAAAGAGAAACGGTCCGATGCCAGCTTCTCCTCCTCCAGCTTGCTGCGCACCTCTTCCCTCGCCAGCAGGGCGGCAGCCTGCTCCAAAGGGCGGTCTTCAAGCATTGCCAGCAAGCTCTTCACTTCTTTAACCCCATCGAGCTCCCTAAGTTTGGCGGTGTAGGCAGCCATTTGACGCAAAGAAGCTTCAGACCAGAATTCCTCCTCCGCTTCCACATAGATTTGGATTGGATTCATCTCCCGCGCATCATAAGCCTCGGTCAACAGATCATCCCCGTGCCTGGATTCATAGCTGGGAGGCAGCATACCCGCGCTTGGAAGCCCGAGCTTCATGTCGCTGACCGGAAGCATGAACGTTATCAGGATTCCGCTCATGATTACAACGAGCAGAACGGGCCGCTTCATAACGGAATATGCGATCCGGCTCCATAGATGGGAGGCCTGCTGCCGCTTCTTCCAGCGGGAAGGGATGACGTTCCAGCGGTTTATGTTATGGCCAAATAGGCCCATCAAAGAAAGCAGAAGGGTGTTGGCGATGATGACCGACAGCGAAACGACAAGAACTCCTCCTAGGCAAAGAGTCCGGAAAATATTTAGCTCTATAAACAACATGCCGAGCAATCCGATCAACACCGCGACTCCGGAGAAAAAGATCGAACGGCCCGCCATTTGGCAGGTCATGGCCACTGCTTCACGCACATCCTGCTGCTGGTTCAATTCCTCGCGAAAGCGGCTGACCATAAACAAAGCGTAATCTATCCCGACCGCCAACCCAAGCATTGTCACCATGTTGGGCAGGAAATTGGACAAGGAGTAGCCTTGTGCGATGAAATAGGTAATCCCCAGCGTCGTCGTAACGCTCGCCAAGCCGACAATCAGAGGAAGAAGGGCTCCCAGAACCGTGCCAAAAATAAGCAGGAGCACCAACAAGGCGATGGGAAGGCCGATGACTTCCGCTTTGACGATGTCCTTCTTCGTCGCTACCTGCATGTCATGCAGAATCGGGGGCCCTCCGGTAATATCTACCTTCATGCCGTCCGGAGCCGTGATTTTTGCTTTAATTTCGGTAAATTTATCCAACGCCTCGTCCGTAGTCAGCTTGAGAAACACATTAACCGATTGAATATGGTCATGGCCCGCCACACGAGTAGCCGGATTGATAGCAATGCCGGCAACGTAGGGGAGCTCTTCAAGCGGTTTAAGGGAGTTCAGTATCGTTGTTATGGCTTCTTGATCCGTTAATTCCCGGGAATCGCTGGAGTATACCAGAATGAAATTGGAGGCCGGAAAATCAAGCTTCTCCTGAAGCGCAATCATTCCCGCATCGGAATCGCTGCCTTTCGGCGTGAACCCGTTATCTTTAAATTGGCCCGGAGCCTGAACCGCGAACAAAGCCATAAATACAAGGATTGCCGCCCATAATCCGGTTACCCAGCGGCGATAACGATACATTGCCTCCCCCCATAACCAAAACCAGCCCTTATCGGCACTTTCCCGCATGAATGCATCCCCCGTTACGTTCGATGAAATAATTAACTCAACTTTCGCACCTGAAATTCTTGCCTGATGCCAAGTATGACAAGGAGTTAACGGTATATTTCAGGTGGTGT
>NZ_JBQCLK010000063.1:0-8690 GCF_051966115.1 Paenibacillus sp. SAFN-117 | reverse complement strand
CGGTCCGAAAACCGTATACGCACTGGCTTCATTCATTCACTCGTTGTTCAGTTTTCAAAGGGCAATGCTGCTTTTTTTCAATGCCGTCGTTCTTTAACAGCGACTCTTTTAATATATCATATACCGCCTATCGAATGCAAACTTTTTTTTTGAAGTTTTTTTCTTCCAGCTTGCCGACAGCCTGCTCGAGAAGACCAAGCCGTTTGAAGCGGCGAAAATTAATGTATCACAGATCGACAGGGCATGTCAACAGTTTTATTTCATTCTTTTTTGTAATCGTGGATTTATGCGGAGAAACCTTATATTTTGCGTGTTCTTTAACCGCTGTGCCCCTATTCCTTTGTCGCTCAGCCGCCATCGTTATCCAATTTTTTTTATCCTGCTCAGAAGGAATTATTGATCAATCGCGACCTACCCTTTAACATATTTACAGTTTTTTGACCCAACAAATATCGCATGAAACATATGGACATCGCACAACCTAAATATAAATAACTACCTAAGATTAATTACTTCTATACAAAGATAAACGGCTATCGCTGCCCTTTGGACAGCCGCGTTTACCAATGAAATATATACTCCTATTTTAAAAAAGGCTTTCCTGTGATCCGGCCAATCGACATTAAGGAAGCCTAAGCCCAACGTATCGTCAAAACAGCTTATCGGATATATTTAATTTCATATTCTCCCTTCACTTCTCCGACTTCCACTTGAACCTCCTGAATCAGGGCTTTCTTGGCCAGGACTCCAAGCAGCATCGGAATATCGATATCCAGATCCGATAGCTCCGGATGGTCGAGTATTTCAAGAGCGCTCCACGGCTCTTTCCTACTGCTTAGCACGTCGAGCAGCATGGAACAACAGCCTTCCATCTTGGTCACAATGGAAAACTCGCAGGCAAGCATTACGAGTTGAACTCGTTGAATTAGCGTTTCATCGCTCAGAACCAGTTCTTCATATAACTTGTGCACTCCCGCATTATGCTTCTTGACCTGCTCCCAGATGCCGCTATATATATCGCTGTTCTGCTCGATAATGACAATCTTGGCCCAGTGAGTCAATGCCTCTACCAAGCAGCTATATGCATCCAGCAGCTGATTTTTCACGAAATAATCTTTACTCATCAGGTACCGGGTGAAAAAATTCGAAAATTCAACCAGAAGCATCCGGTCTTTGACTGCTTTGGAAAACTCCATCAGATCATTTTTCCAACCTTCCATTGACATGTCCCGATCCATAATAATCTCTCCCCGGGTAATAAAGAGAATGAGTTCCTTATCCGCCTTTAAACGCCAAACCAGATTTAAGTCACGGAATGAAATCCAGCGTTCTTGTAACCGGGTACCTTCTTTTATATAATGATAGCTAGTGGCAGGATTGACTGCAGGTTGATCGGTCACAATTAATGCTTGGTATGGGAATCCATTGACAAGCGCATCGTTGGGGTATGGATTTTCATGTAGAATGACGCCGATGATCCCTTCCCGGTCCCTATATTTTCTTATAAGCTCACGCTTTAAAGAGTTCATCAAGGCCTCCTGGATTTTTGAGATTTCTAAATGTATCAAAGGAAAGGCAATATTGTGAAGTAGTAATTTCTACATTCATAGGTGAGTTTCCTGCTTGCGTTGCCATTACATGAATAGAAAGAAGTTGGAAAATGATGATTCTTAAGTCGAGTAAAGTAAATGAGTTCCGATTATGGGGGCTGCTTCTGACCATGTTCGGCCTTGTTCTGATGATCGTCGGGACAGCGGGAATTGTATTTGACTGGGGAATCGCCGGCAAAATTATTGCAGGTATTTTCCTCGTATTGGGCTTAATCAGCATTCTCTGCAGTATGGGGGTCTACTTCTGGGCGGGCATGATGTCTACAAGCGCCGTTGTTATTGAGTGTCCGGAATGCCAGCGAATCACGAAGATGATCGGTAAAACAGACCGCTGCATGTTCTGCAAAACGATTCTTACCTTCGATCCGCAGCATGCTTCACAGGAAGCCGGCAATGATACCTCTCCTCCGGCTCAACAAGTGACAATCCAGAATACGGCCAAAAAGCAGTCCTAACGACGAAGAAGGCTGTCCCTTTATTAGAAGGGACAGCCTTTTTTCCTTATCAATCCGTTAAGGTTGCGCCAGAGTCTCCTTAATAACCTCCCAAATGTCCGGAGTTTCAAATCCTCTGCTCCAGGAAGCAATTCCAGCCAAATTATATTTATTGACGAGCTCGGCACGACTTCTAATGGATGTAGCGTCTTCGATCCAAATTTTGATTTTCTTGCCGTCCTCCGTATACTCAACATAATTCTGGCCGGTTTTCTCGTCGAAAGCCGGAGTTAGCTGCTTTTCTTTGATCAAATCCTGAATCTTCTCCATCGATACGGCCTTCGAAGACACTTCCGTCTTGCCGTCTTTGATTTCTTCGGTCCAGATTCGGGTATAATAAGGAACACCAAGCACCAGCTTGGAGGGAGGAACCCCATCCTCTTCCATAATGCGGACGATTCCTTTCTCCACCCAAGGCAGCGATGCCACGGAACCGGCTTTCGGGCTGGACGCCCAATGCTCATCGTAGGTCATGACCATCATGTAATCTACAAGAGGACCGATCGCTTCCCGATCCATAAAGAGGGAATAGGTCTCCGAGCCTCCCTTGACCGTCACGTCTATCGATACGACCAGCCCCTGCTCATGCAGGAGAGGAACGGCTTCTCTCACGAATTGAACCATGTTTTCTTTATCCTTCAAATAAACATTCTCAAAATCGATATTGATCCCTTGCAATTGATACATTTTACCGAAAGTGACCAACTGCTTGATCATATTCATCCTTCGGTCATAGGTGGACAAGGCCGCGCTCGTTCTCTTGGGATCGAAGCTGTTCGTAACCAGAGCCCACACCTGATAATTTTGCGAATGGGCCCACTGCACGAAAGAAGCGTCGGCCATATTTTTCAGAAGCCCTTCTTCGTTTTCCAGATGAAACCATTGCGGGCTGATTACATTTAATCCCGGCATGGGGCCAATTTGAGAAGTATCCGGATTGCGGTTGTATACTTGCTGCCAGGTCAGGTTGATTTTACCGCCGTCCAGAGGTTTAGGGACAAAGCCCGGTTTTTCCGGTTCGACGGGAATGACCTCCTCCTGCCCCGGCACTACATGTTCTTTTTTCATAAATCCGACCCATCCGTTACTTAATTGCACTTCATACCACTCTTCCAGTGCAGACCAGATCATCACCGATTCTCCCGGATCGAGATCCCGATATTTCGGCGCTTTGATCGTCGGCTCGGAGCGAATGGCCTTGGCTTTCTCCCCGGGTTGGCCGGATACCGTGCCCCATCGGATCGTATCCCCTTCCTTATGAATGGTGACGACACCGGTTTCTTCCGACTCCTTAATCTGCAATCGATACAAATCAAGCAGCGGCTCCATCGGGATTAGAACCGTATCATCCTGCTGATCTACTGTAAATTTAAGCTCAAACGGCTTCTCGTTGACAACCGCCGTTAATTCGTTCGTTTTTAACCGGACTACTTTATCTTTGGTGGTCAGAATAACGGACTGACTCTCCTTCTCGTAGCGGATATCCGGATCAACGACCTCTTGGATAAAAGACAGGGGAAGCTTGAGACTTTCCTTCTCCCCGCTTGCCGATACCTCAAACAGTTTTCCTTTATAATAAATCGGCTTCTCCAATCCTTTCATGGAGGGCTCGACTATGGTTGAATTCGGCCAATACCACTGCCAGTAAAGATATCCTCCTGCAAGAACACAACAAACAAATACAAAAAATAAGAACCATTTCAAAACAGGTCTTCTCCGCCGCCGGCGGCGTAAAGGCGGAACCGCCGAAAGCCCATAGGATGCTGGCATAATATGCTCCCTTCCGGTATCAAACACTATCTTATAAATGAATAAAATAAAAAAACGCCCCGGACCGCCTTCCCGGCGTGATCCGACACGTTTCATTATACTATAAAAAATGTTCCTCAGCAGTCCATAAATCAATGAGTGCTGTTATGGGCGTTCTTCTCCATGCATTCCTTGCAAATCCCACTGACCTCTACACGGTGTCCCCGTACTTGAAAACCGGTTTCGTGGGCTGCCTGCTGCTCAATATCGGTAAGGGTAGGATAATGGAAGTCCACAATCACTCCGCATTGCTCGCATTGAGCATGATAGTGGTTGGACATATCCGCATCGAATCGGCTGGAATTATCGCCGAAGGTCAATTCCCGGACAAGTCCGGATTCGATGAATACCTTGAGGTTGTTATAAACCGTCGCCACACTCATACTCGGAAAACGGTCCTCTAGAGCTCTATATATATCGTCGGCAGTCGGATGACAGGTAGAATCAAGCAAATAAGACAGGATCGCATACCGTTGCGGTGTCATCCGGACTCCGGACATTTTCAGTTTATCCAGCGCTTGTTCAAACCTGGTTGTCATTTTATTCACCGCCAATAACTCTCTGTTAGTAATGGAAATACGCTCTTCATTTACAAAAGATATATATTCATTGTACGTGCGAAGTGTGATCTTTGTCAATGTTTCTGCCTCAAAGGCAGACGCCAGAGACTAATAAGAGTAGGTTTAAGGAGACAAAACGGATGCTTCCCGGTGAAGTCGGCACTTGATTTTTGGCATAGGGAGCGATGCATGGAAACAGGGCCGGTTCAAGAATAAAATGATGCAGAGTGCGACGAAATTCGTTGGCGTAATAATCAAGTAAAGCTAGACCGGTATAAGAGGTCATGCGGAAGATAACAGCGTAAAAAATAAACCGGAAAAGAGCTTTCCTCTCTTCCGGCTTTTCCTTGAGCTTATCGAACGATGAGCACCGTTTGCGAATTATTATCCCAGAATACCTTGGCACCCAAGGCCTCACTTACAAAACGGACAGGGACCATGGTGTTATTGTTGATAAGCTGTGCAGGGACGTTAAGTGTATACTCTTGACCGTCAATGTAAGCTGTATCGGAACCGATCTGCAGCTTGATTTCCTTGCTTCCTTTAGTGGCGGTTACCGTCATGGTTTCCTGCTCCCATTCGATGCCTGCCCCCATAGCTTCAAATATAGCTCTCATGGGAACAACCACGTTGCCTGCCAAATTAACGGGCGGCTGCTCGGTAGCCAGTCCTTTGCCGTCAATCGTTACCAATGTCCCTCTTTTAACGATCTCTTGCTTTCCTGTCTCATCGTAGAATTGAACGGCTACGCTGCTTGCATTGGTGTCTTTAATCTGCATTTTGAGATTGTATAGACGATTATCCATAGTAAAGTTGGTATCGGTCTGAATCGACAATTCCTTGCCGTTGCCTGCATAAGGGGTTACTCTGGCACTTATCTTTTGTGATTTCTCCCCATTTTTAACTACGGAAGTCAGTACAATCTTTCCATCTTTAATATAGGTTCCAGTCTCGACCAAATAGGTTTGGTCATCGGTAAGCACAGTAAATTTAACGTCATTAATTTCGTTAACGGCATCCAGCTTTATTTTAAAAATCGAGCTGCGGCTGTCCATAACAAAATTATTAGCCCCTCTTACTTCTACAACCTTGCCGTTAGCGTTCGTCCCTGTAGCGACAACGTTAATAATTTGTGATTTTTCCCCGTTTTTAACGGCTATGATACCTTCCAAATGATCTGTATGAGCTACGGTCGTTTCCTTCAAAACTTTGTAAGGCTCTTCAATCGGACCCAAGGCCTCGATGTCGACCTTAGTCAGTTCTTCTCCATGATCCATGGTCAGTTGGAATACTTTCGTGTTTCCCCCCATGATAAACGTGTCTTATTTTTGATCTCTATAATTTCACCGAATTGGTTATAACCGGTGACCAGCAGCGAGACAAGTTCGCTGGATTCAACCCGGACGTCTGCGGTTACTTTCATTTTGCCGTCAATGACCTTATGCTCAGATCGCAGAAGCTCGATATTTTGGTCCGAGTTAGCAGACGCCTCCGGGATGGGTTGTATCACCAAACCAATCAGGATCGCAAACGCAACGAACATCCCCCAAATAGAACGCTTACTCTTGATAGACACATTCCTTCGTATCCTCCTCTTTTCCGTATCCATATCCATAGACATTTTGATTAATAAGTTAACGCAAAGTTTTCAGGACTGTAAATAGACAAGAAGGCCCAAGAGGATGGAATCGATCCCATTATTAGATACGGAATTTATTCCTTTATGAATATATTTGGTAAAAGAAGGGATTACATTATGGGTGAATAGTACTTTATTCACTTTCAGGAATGAGGTATAGGTATTTCTGCGCATGAACATCAGACTATCCGGATATGGGTTTCATATTCCAGAAGCCACTGGGGTTCGCTGCCAGCACTTGTGACTCTGCGGCTGGCTTCATTTAAATCCACGCACTCGTGTAGAGTGCGACTAAATCTATGTTATAATAGGAACAAACGTTCCTGTTTCAATCCACGCACTCGCGTAGAGTGCGACTGAGCATCTTTTCACTCGCTATAATGACCCTTTGATTTCAATCCACGCACTCGCGTAGAGTGCGACGATAAAGAAGATCAGCAGCAGAGGCAAAAAATACATGATTTCAATCCACGCACTCATGCAGAGTGCGACGCCAACGGGATACTTCGCGGGGGGTGGGACGACTTAATTTCAATCCACGCACTCATGCAGAGTGCGACAATATCCGCCATTCATCCCTCACCTCCCTCAAATATTTCAATCCACGCACTCATGCAGAGTGCGACCGGTAAAAGTGCAAATTAACCAGTTCAAGCTTTGGATTTCAATCCACGCACTCATGCAGAGTGCGACCTTGAATTTCTCCTCTACTTTATACCAACTTTCGTGAATTTCAATCCACGCACTCATGCAGAGTGCGACGTATATACAGATCAGAGGATCCAATCACATTTCCAATTTCAATCCACTCACTCATGCAGAGTGCGACGGTCTGTTTTTGTATTTTTTTGAGTTCTTTACTGTATTTCAATCCACGCACTCATGCAGAGTGCGACTTTTCGATTTAAGCCCGTTGATCCCACGTTTCAAATTTCAATCCACGCACTCATGCAGAGTGCGACAACAAACCCCGGCGGTATTGGACACACATGGGTATTTCAATCCACGCACTCATGCAGAGTGCGACCGTTCGGTAAGCGAAGTCTAGCGTGTCCTTGTCACATTTCAATCCACGCACTCATGCAGAGTGCGACTTTGCTTATTAATTACAAATTCGGGGATGTGGCATTTCAATCCACGCACTCATGCAGAGTGCGACCAAAACCAACCCTCGCCTCTCGCACTTACATACGGAATTTCAATCCACGCACTCATGCAGAGTGCGACATCCGAAGGGTGGCCGCTTTCAAACGATGGAGGCATTTCAATCCACGCACTCATGCAGAGTGCGACGCCGTTATTTCGCTATCCTCCGGTAAATGTTCGAATTTCAATCCACGCACTCATGCAGAGTGCGACCAATACCACCACTATAAAATACAATATGTTTCATAATTTCAATCCACGCACTCATGCAGAGTGCGACTACCTCTGCGTAACTCATGCCGTATGACATATGAAATTTCAATCCACGCACTCATGCAGAGTGCGACGTATAACCGCCCCATCCACAGCGCAACATTGACATTTCAATCCACGCACTCATGCAGAGTGCGACATCGGCGCGAACTTGCCGGACCCGTTACTTGAGACGATTTCAATCCACGCACTCATGCAGAGTGCGACTTCTCTCACTCTCGCAGGGAGGTTTTCGATTTTTCATTTCAATCCACGCGCTCATGCAGAGTGCGACATACGTGAGGGGCCGCCGGTGCCGCGAGTACCGCCGCAATTTCAATCCACGCACTCATGCAGAGTGCGACTTTACGTTCTACGTACAATTTCGCGACGACAACCGATTTCAATCCACGCACTCATGCAGAGTGCGACGATGGCGGATATTTACTTTGATACAAGGGATACCATTATTTCAATCCACGCACTCATGCAGAGTGCGACTGCAACTCTGTGTGCGCTGCATCTTTCCATATTGATTTCAATCCACGCACTCATGCAGAGTGCGACGTCAGCCCGGAGATTTTACGCGAAGGCTGCGCTAATTTCAATCCACGCACTCATGCAGAGTGCGACGGCGGAAAATCGACATTTTGTATGCAAAAAGGGTTATCTAAACACAAATATATTACTCTTTTAGGATTAAAAACCATTAATTGTAATGCTAATTAATAAAATTCCCGTAATCATCCATTTTACTGGTGCGAATCCCCCAGAGATTTTATGAGAGCTTCACATTCGCACTTAAAGAATAAGCGGACCTTCCACATCGAAAGACTCTTTAGCTCCGACATGATCCACTTTTCGCTTATAGTTGTCACCCAGTTGATAGAAGCGCAAGCTATCTGTCTTTGGATCGATTAATGCTACTAATTCGTATTTTAACTTCCTGAATTGCGTTGAATCTACAATACATTCAAATACAGAGTTTTGTACCCTCTGCCCATAGTCTAAACATTTTTTCGAGACCTGTCTAAGCCTCCTTCTTCCCTCGCTGGTCGTGGTGTTCACATCATAAGTAATGATAACAAGCAACCAATCACCTACTGTTTCTGCTAAAGCATAATGCCTAAAAGCTGACGGTGTTGCCTGTCCGGGGATTGACGAATATAATGTCCATATC
>NZ_JBQCLK010000062.1:0-10248 GCF_051966115.1 Paenibacillus sp. SAFN-117 | reverse complement strand
AACCTCCAAAAAGAGAGGAATTGTATACATGGTTATTTTTTTATGGTGCGGACTCCGGAATTAGGGGGCCTAGCCGATTCCTCCGCTTGCAACGATGCCTGCAGACGGTAAAATAGACGAATTTTCAAGGTAGTTAATTCATTTTCTACTATTCGTTTGAATTTACCTACATACAATACAGTTAAATCACCCACCCCCTACTGCTTCTTCTCCCCAATCGCCCGGCAACCTGTTCTGCAACCATATCTATCGCCGCCTTCGCACGGACGCAAACAACCACGTCCAATTTGACGTGGTTGTTATTGTTTGTATGCGTTCAGTCTTCAGCTTTCAATATGCCCCGGAACTGACGCAAAACGGAGTGACCTTATGTCTGAGTCCATGACCGCTTGCTGTATCACCTTGACAGAGCGATGGGCACGGCAGCGGCAGCTTTGGCAAGTACTCGGGGCCTTCCTGCCTTCAAGTCTTAATGCGACTCCTCCACGGGGAGATCCAGCGACAAGAACCGATGGCTGATGGTCAGCTTTTTGCCCATCACCTGAACCACTGCCTCCTCCTTGGCATCGATCAACTGCTGTATCGTTCCGGTACACTTCAGCGGCAGAATCCATATGCTGTCCCCCACTTGCAGCGGACGGTTCGCCGCCGGCTGCTGCCGATCGGCTCCAGGCTCCTGACGAAGGCTTCCCGTCCCGGCAGCTTGTTGGGACAATTCTTCGCCTTGTGAAGCGTCCATACTCCCCCTCGAAATCTCCTCTTCATCGTCATCCGGCAGCGGAATGAATTCCACTACGCTGCCCGCTTCCGGCCTCTCGCCGCTCCCGTCTGCACGGCCTGCAGCCGCGCGTTCCTCCGCCCTGACGACCACATGCTCCGGCAGCCCGAAGCGGCGGGCGATCGCGAAGGCGAAGCTGTCGCCGGCCTCGCCGATTTCCAGACGATACAAGGAGCGCAGCGTCTCCGGATCGAATACCATGCGCGCATTCGTGCATCCCGGAGTTTGTGCGGCAAAGCGTTTGATCTCGTTGAAGTGGGTCGTCGCCGCTACGAGAGAGCCGCGCCGCAGAAATTCTTCCAGCAGCGCGATCGATAACGCGATGCCTTCACCGGGATCGGTCCCGGCCGCCAACTCATCCAGCAGCAGCAGCGATCGGCCTCCTGCCACCTCCAGCATCTCCTTGAGGTTGGCCATATGAGCGGAGAAGGTGCTGAGCGAGTGCTCGATGCTCTGTCCGTCACCGACATCGGCCATCACATGCTCGAATATCCCGAAGACCGTTCCTTCCCCGGCGGGGATCAGCAGGCCAGACTGCACCATAAGCGTCAGCAGGCCGATCGTTTTGAGCGTGACCGTCTTCCCTCCTGAATTCGGCCCAGTGATGATGAGCTGCCTCCACTGCCGTCCGATCGATACGTTCAACGGCTTGCATTCCTTGCCGAGCAGCGGATGCTTCGCATCGACAAGCTTGATGACCGGATGAGCGGATAGCCGAACGCGGATGCCGTCCCAGGTGCGGGACAGCTTGGCACGTGCGAATATGAAGTCTAGGGAGGCCATGACCTCCAAATTCGCTTTCAGCTTGCTGCCTTGGCTTTCCACCATTTCCGACAGCTCGGAAAGCACCATCATCCGCTCGCGCTCCTCCTCCGCTTTCCACATCTGCCATTCGGTATGCAGCTCGGCTACATCGGCAGGCTCAATAAACAAGGTCTGTCCGCTCGCCGATTCATCCCATACCGTACCCGGCACCTGCTTGCGGAAATCCCGCCTTACCGGAAGCACATAGTGCCCGTGGCGTTGGCTGACCAGGTGCTCCTGCAACGCATGTTTGTATTTGCCCAATGTCTGGCTCACCTTGCGCTCGATCTTGGACTCCAACAGCACAATGTGACGTCTGGCATCGGCCAGGGCCGCGCTGGCCTGATCGGTCAGAGCACCATTGCGGATACAGCGTTCCAGATGCTCGCGGAGCGCCGGGCATTCATGCAACGAATCGCAATAGCGGCTGATGGTCGGGGCAATCTGCCGCTTAGCGTCCATATAACGTTTCATCTGTCCTACCGTGCTTAACCAGCCAGTCAATTGGCCGAGTTCCTTCTCATTGTAGATTCTTCCTCTGCCCAGCGCAGCCAGGAACGGTTCGATCCCTTCCATCGCCGACAAAGGAACGCTCGAGCCCGCTGCAAGCAGGGCGGCCGCCTCCGATGTCTCCTCCAGCCATTCTCTGACGACGGCCTCGTCCGGGCTTGGCTGATGCTGCTCGGCCAGGCTTCTGCCTCCAGATGAGATGGTGAAAGTGATCAGTTGATTTTTAATTTTGTCATATTCCAGTCGCTTCAAATTCATTTCGTTCATTGGTTCATATCCTCCAATAATAGTAATAAGCCTAAGTCGGCAGAATGCATTCAACGGTGAAAACCACTGCTATACCAAGGATAAACGGCTGCCACCGTCCTTTGGACAGGCGCGTTTACCGATGAAATATAAGAACAGGTATACGGTGAAACCAACTTATACTTCCATATATTTGCAAAAAAACAGGGATGGGTAAGAGCATACGCTCCCCATCCCTGTCATAGCGGTACGGCAAATACGATGCGGATCAAGTCCGGCACCTTCCGGGATCTGTGTCTCGGACGATGTCCCCGACCCTGGCTGTGCCCAAACATGCATCGTTGGCCGAATAAAAAAAGCGTGCTCGAAGAGCACGCAATTTTATGCCGTCTGCAGGCGGAAATTGTCATGTTCTTAACTCAAGAGATCAGCACGATGAGCATCACGAAAGAAACCTGCTGAAATAGCAGTCAGCAAGCAAAACGACTCTGTTCATCATGACTGAATTTATCCAATTACGAGTTAAGAACGATCACCGACATCAAAACTTCCCCTTACACATTGAATTTACGTAAATCATACGTTAATCTTTCGATTTCGTCAAGTCTTCCTTCGGAATCAGCTCCGGCCTGCGGTACTCGGCCAACTGCCGATATTCAGCCTTCAGCGCAAATGGAGTCGAGATGCTGGGACAGAACGGCTTTAATCCGCTCTTTATTCACCCGATGCGGCTCCAACAAGGCATGGATGGCTATCCCATCGATCAGGGCGTACAGCTTTTCCGTTTCGATTTCTTTGTCCAGGTTGTTCCGCAGCATGTGATGGTGGTCCATGTAATCGATCAGCTTCTTCATTCCGGCATAAATTCCATCATGCTGTGCATCAAGCACATCGTTCTTGTGCCTTGTATAGAAGGTGAACGCAAACCATACCTCCATTTCCGCCATCTTATTCTCATCCAAGGGCACAAGCTCCAGCATAATGTTCAAAATCTTGTCTTTCGGAGGCAGGTCGGACATAGCGATTTGTTGAATGCGCTCCGTCGCCCGATCCTTGACGAGTTTCATTGCAAAGACGAGCAGCTCATCCTGGGTTGAGAAATAATGGCGCAGCGCGCCCAAGGATAAACCCGCTTCTCTGGCAATATTTCTTACCGTCGCCCCCTTCATCCCCTGATTTAAGATGACCCGCCAGGTTGCTTCCGCGATATGATTTCTTCTTTCTTCATGATCCACTAGTTTTGGCATGCTTTTATTATACCGGACCCTAAAGTTTTACACAATTTATTTAATACAATTGTATTATTTAAAGCCTCCTGTTATAATGTTTCTTGTTAACAAGGAATACACCGATGAAGAAGGAGCGTTCGCATGAATTTAGTAGCCTGGATGATTGTAGCCTGTGAAATTGCATTCTGGGTCGTCATTATTTTAGGATTATTTGCTAGATACGTCTTGAAACAACAGAAGCTGGGAGTGTTCCTGCTTGCATTGACCCCGGTTGTGGACTTGATTTTATTAATTACGACCGGCGTCGATTTGTACCGTGGAGCAACCGCCACTACCGCACACGCAATTGCCGCCGTCTATATAGGGGTATCGATTGCCTTCGGCAAAAGCATGATCCAATGGGCAGACGAACGGTTTCGCTATTACGTCGCCAAGCAAGGCCCCAAACCGGTCAAGCTGTACGGAATGGAGTATGCGATCAATTATTTCAAAAGCTGGTTGAAACACGTGCTGGCTTATCTGATCGGCGCCGGATGCCTTGCCGCCCTCATTTACTTCATTGACGATCCCGACCGGACGGAAGCCCTGTCTAAAATATTAAAAGTATGGACATTGGCGCTCGGAATTGATTTGCTCATAACCATTTCCAATTTTATCTGGCCGAGGAAAGCCAACGGGTAACAAACCCCGCTTTTTTTGCAGAGGACTCTGTCTTACTGCCTTGACACTCGGCTATTTAAGCATTTAAAGTAGAAGTCAATAACAGATTTTCTTATCCGAAAGAAGTGGGTGGCTGGCCCTTGGAAGCCTCTGCACCAGTCATCCGGTGAAGGGTGCTAATTCCGGAAGCGTAGAGCTTGAAGATAAGAAGAATCATCCTGTTGCCGCAGCCTCTTCTGTTTCTGGAATGAGGCTTTATTTTTTGCTTAAGCAAGCTGTAGAAAATATGATGAGGTGATCCGATGGCGAATGAATTGATCAAAGCCCTTGCCTTGCTGAAGGAAAAAGAATGGGTGGACCTGACGCACACGTTTGGTCCGGAATCCCCGCATTTTTCCGCCTTTCCCGCCGCCGAATTTTCAGCCATGTTTACCCATGACGACGGTTTCCTGGCCCAAAGCTTTAAATTTGTCGGACAATATGGAACGCATCTGGATGCTCCTATTCATTTCGTTCGGAATACGAGATATTTGGACGAACTGGATTTGAAGGAATTGGTGCTGCCGCTTGTGGTCATCGATAAGTCTAAAGAAGCGGCGGAGAATAACGATTACTCCTTAAGCGTTGAAGATCTGCTGCGCTTCGAAGAGGAACACGGCCGTATCGAACCCGGTACGTTCGTCGCGCTGCGTACGGACTGGAGCAAGCGCTGGCCGGATGTGGAAGCCTTCAACAACAAGGATGACGATGGCCATAGCCACGTGCCCGGCTGGTCTCTGGAGGCGCTGAAGGTTTTGTTCGAGGAGAGAAAAATTAAGGCGATCGGTCACGAAACGTTCGATACGGATTCCAGTCTCGATTATCGGAGAAACGGGTCGCTTATAAGCGAATACTATGTGCTGGAGCAGGACACTTATCAAGTAGAGCTATTAACGAATCTGGACAAGGTTCCGGCAACCGGCGCCGTCATTTTCAATCTTGTCCCCAAACCGGAGAAAGCTTCCGGCTTCCCGGTCCGGTCATTCGCCATTTTGCCCTGAGCTTTGAGCTTTAGCTGACAGAGAAAGTCATCTACAAACCATGACTTTATGACGTGGTCTGCGGCGGCAGCTGGGTGAAGAAACCGGAGGCTGCGGGGCGACCTGGCGCCGCCGCAGTCACCCTGCGTTTCGAATAGATGATCCTGGCTTTCGTCTTGCCAGGTCTCTATAGTTTTATTATATTTCCTCGTATCCCGTCACTTCTCGAACGAACTTTTCCAGTGCGGTGACATCGGTAATATTCTTATTGCAAACTTCGCTGTCCACGCATACATAGTTCCCGATAGCCTTGTAGTAGTCAGGCGAAGCTTTGGCCGGTCTGTGTTTCGTAATCGCAGAGAATAAAGCAACGTCTTCGTGGCGATTGCACAAAAAGCACACGCCCTTGTTCGTCGGAGTAAATCTACCCTCGATGCCGACGAATTTCCCGTTCAGAGGATAGACAAGAAACAATTTATTTGTCGCTATATCTACCCAGCCCAGATAAGTGAGATGGCGGTAATCGAGAGCGGTCAAATCAGGCTGCTTCATTTTTTTGATTTTAGGGAACAGCTTGTTAAGCTGCTTTCCCGTGATTTGCGGAAACTCCGCCAAATAAGGCTCCAACGACTCCAGATAGTGCTGGAATTGTTCGGCCGTATGAAGCGTTGAAATCTTCTCCAGCAATTGTTGTTGAAGCTCTGTGGCATCCGGGAACGCTTCGATCATTTTCGATTGAGCGCTGTATCTGACCGATTCCACCACTTTCGGGTCGGAAACGTTGCTGCAGGCATTCTTAAGCAGGCCTGTCTGCTTTTTGATTAAGTTATATTGATGGTTTCTAATGAATGGTTGGTTCATGCTCTCAGCCCCTTATTTTTTATAAAAGCGAAAACAAGGTGCAAAGCCCATTATTAGAAACGATATAAGCTCTCTCGGGCGACATGCTCTAATAACTGTCCGCCCATGCAAAGTATCGCCCTAATGCCAGGCTTTGCATGAGCAGCTTCTTCTTCCGGCAATTGAAATTGCCATCCTTAACACCCCCAGTCATCAATCAGTATATACATACTTCTGCCCCCGCATCAATCCCAAAAACAATTATAAAGAGTTTATACGGGTTGAAACGACCGCAAGTTTATAACATTTTACTAAGGCCGAATTTAAGTTAAAAGCTGTTCAGGACGGAGTCATCTTACCTTGCTTAAACAAAACAAGAAGCTGCGCCTCTGCTATACCAAAGGGCAGCTTCTTATCATTCTTTACGTCTAAGACAATCTGACCAGGCTGTAGTTTTTCTTGCCCTTGCGGATAATGATGAAGCGTCCGCCGATCGCTTGATCGGCTGTCACGACCAGTTCCAGATCGTTGATGCGCTCGCCGTTGATCGAGATTGCGCCCTTCGTAATGTCCTCGCGGGCCTGCCGCTTGGACGGCTCAATGCCTAGCTCGACCAGCCATTCAACGATATTTTTGGAATCCCGTGTGGCTTCGTACGTCGGCATTTCCTTGAAGCCCTGCTCGATCTCGTCCGCGGTCAACGATTTAATATCCCCGCTGAACAAAGCGGCTGTGATCCGCTTCGCCTGCTCCAGCAGCTCCTCGCCATGGACAAACCTTGTCATTTCTTCGGCGAGTGTTTTTTGCGCTTCGCGCTTATGCGGCTCGGTCCGTACCTTCTCCTCCAGCTCGTCAATCTGCTCCTTGGACAGGAAAGTGAAGTACTTCAAGTATTTCACGACATCGCGGTCATCGGTATTGGCCCAGAACTGGTAGAACTCGTAAGGAGTCGTTTTGTTGGGATCTAACCAGATCGCCCCTCCTGCCGTTTTGCCGAATTTCGTGCCATCAGCCTTCAGCATTAGCGGAATGGTCAGACCGAATGCTTTAGCCTCAGGTCCTTTCTTCTTGCGAATCAGATCCAGACCGCTTGTAATGTTGCCCCATTGATCGGAGCCTCCGATTTGCAGCTGTACGTCTTCATTCTCATACAGATATAGGTAGTCAATCGACTGCAGAATCTGGTAGGAGAATTCCGTGAACGAAATTCCGCTTTCCAGCCGGCTGGCGACAACATCCTTGGCAAGCATCGAGTTGATGCTGAAGTTTTTACCGTAATCGCGCAGAAATTCGATAATATTGATTTTGTGCGTCCAGTCGTAGTTATTGACCATGCGAATTTGGTTGTCACCTTCGGTGATAAACAGCTTTTTCAACTGGGCCGTCAGCGCCTCGACATTGGCCTGGACTTGTTCCAGCGTTTGCAGAGAGCGCTCCGTTTGGCGGCCGCTCGGATCGCCGATCGTCCCCGTTGCGCCGCCGATCAGAATGACCGGACGATGGCCGGCAAGCTGGAAGCGTTTCAGTACCATGAATGGAATCAAGTGGCCGATATGCATGCTGTCGCCGGTCGGGTCCACACCACAGTATAATGAAATGGATTTCTCATTAGTCAATTCGCGAAGCCCTTCGGCGTCGGTCTGCTGATTGATGGCGTCGCGCCATTCGAGTTCGTCAATAATATTCATTGCCTTGCCACTCCTTCAATTAATATCTGCCATAGTAAGATGATTTTACGTTGAAAATAAAAAAACGCCCCTTGTCTATTGTAGACATAGGGACGATTGTATAACCGCGTTACCACCCAGATTGCACCATGGAACCCGGCGCTTGCGCGCTCCATTCGTGCCGCTCTCGGCGAGATATCGTTCGCCATTCCGCTCGACATTACCCGAGATACTCCAGAGTGTAATTCGCCGTCTTAATGTGTATCGGGTTCCACTACCCCCGACTTTCTGGAACAGGGATTAAGCGACTACTGGGCTCTTTCAACGTATATCACATATAAGATTACAGAACAGTATAGTGAAATAATTTATCCATGTCAACCGGATGGAGCTTATTTATATGATTATTCTATAAAGCGTCCTATTCCGAATACAAGGCAGCCGATCAACGATGAAGCTTAAGTCTACTCTACCTTAACTATAAATGCATATAATCCGCTTTTATTCTTCCCCCACTCGGCACGAATGGAGTAGATATACTCCCCTTTTTCCTCCGGAAGAGTAAATTTGTTAGACTCAAGTTCAACCTCTTCTCTGCTTTCCTGCCCCTCCCATCTGGACAGGATCATGCGGTCCGGCTTTCCCGAAAATTTAATGGTAACTTCTGTACCCGGTGAAACGGTGACCGACTCCGTGTCTTTGACCAAATAATTCGGTCCAGGTGCATCTGCAACGACGTTTTTCCAGGCGTACGTGCCCAGAACGACCGGAATTTTGATATTATCGGCGGTTAGGCTTGGCATTGGCGGACGGCTGCTGCACCCGACCAGAAGGATGGCCAAAACCGTGAACAAAACAAACCATTTTCTCATCCCTTCTCCCCCTATACTTATATATTTTCCAAGCTAAGCTTCTGTTTCCTTGGCTAATCAAGGTCTCCGCATGTGCCATAGATTCAGCTTGCCTGCGTTATGGACGAAGGCTGCTCTAAGCATACCATCCGGGCTTGACTTCTTCAAAACCATGGTGATCTTCTATCACTCTATGGAGCTTTTCCAACATCTGATCCAGTTCCTCCGGCTTCACCCGCAGAATCCATACGATGGATGAAAAAATACTCATCGCCAGATACAAGGAATATAACTTCCAGAAAAGCTCATCCGGATGGCTCCCCTTGTGATACCCTACGATTTGACCGATCGCAAAAGGAACACTCACTTCGCTGCTGAATAATCCCGTTTTCAAAAATTCATGGATCGGGTCGCCCCAGTCATAGCGGTTAAAATCAATAATCCCCGCCAACTTCTCATCCTTAATGATCAAGTTCCCGACATGAAAGTCATCATGCTGAAATAAGTTGGGACGCTGCTTCATCAGATGAATATAGTCATCGATAAAAGACCCGATCCGGGGAGCCTCCCTCAGCTTATAACCGCAAGCTTGATACTGCTCTATGTACTGTCTGTGCTTCTTATATTTGCGTTCGAACCATCCAGGGACTTCAGCAGAAGCGGTATATTGATGCATCCTGAGCAGCTCTTCCCCCGCCTCCTTCCCAATGGCATACTGGGCTTGTTCGGATAAAGCGCCGATATGCTCCTCGGCATCTTCACCTTCAATATAGGATAGGAGCATGTATCCTTTATCCAACGGCTCCACGGCTCCGAAATCAACCGGTCTCGAGCATTTTACGTTGTATTTCTCCATTTTTTGCAGGACATTGAACTCGCTTTTTTTGGAGTTCCAGTGCTTCAAATCAAACATTCGCAAAAGATACCGCCTACCATCCGGATGTGAGACACGGTATTTCTCGTCATTCGAATAGCCTTTATGAATGCGGACAAGCTTGTGATCTCCCGTCAAATACGGGATGTACCGGCCTAGCCTGGAAAGAGCCTGATCGTCCATGAATCCTCCTTTCACTTTCTTGAATGAAGTCCGACATCATGATGGTTTATCCGTATTATAGCGGAGATGCCGATGTTTAGCTCGTTATTTTTTCGAGCAGTCCGAATGAATCCGTCATTGACATCCTGATGTTCAAATTAATATAATCTGGCGTCCCAATCGTCATTTTCCTGGTTATATCCCTTCTCAATCTCGATGTTTCTCGGGCTGAACCTTGCCCTTCCTCCGATTCATATTGATTCGCGGAACAACCTTCCACAAATGTCATAAGTAAATGCTCATGTCCATTTTCCACTTGATAGCCAACAACTCCAGGGACTGGAAGCTTGTCCTCTAATCATCGCAGCCTTCAGCCTCATCACACAAACTTTCCGGATACTCTATACACTATATTTTTAAAATAAGCTCCTGACGGAGACCTGAGGGAAAGCCAACGTCGCATCCGGGTCGGTGAAGACATCGAAAAGACGAGCAAAAATACATTAAAATCGTGCCCTTTTCCAAAAAGAAGATGGCGTAAAGTATTCTGTGTACCAAGATTTGGAGCCTTCACAGGCGACAAAAAAGTAGGGTATTCTCGGGATTGC
>NZ_JBQCLK010000061.1:0-10354 GCF_051966115.1 Paenibacillus sp. SAFN-117 | reverse complement strand
AAAAAAATGAATTGGCAAGGGTCTAGTTTCGTATTGCCTAAAAGTTACTTTAAGCGTATCTAGATTTTCAAGGTAGTCATTTGTCTTACCTCTTGGTTCCTCATAGGCCGTTCTTTAATAGTATCCTTTGAAACTGCTAAACTTGAATTAACAGATTCTACTAAAAGGAACGAAAAAAATTTACCATACCCTTCCTATTAAAATATCATAGAATTGGTCTTTCTTACATCAGGGGGAAGCGTTGCAAATTGCAAAATTGTAAAATAGTAAATGGTTTGTTATAAACCATCCTAATAAATTTCGAATATTACTTGAAAGTTATATACCATTTTTGTTATATTGCATATAGTAGTTGTTATCTGATGAGAAGGAGCTGATACTCTGCATTATATGATCGAGGACTTATAAGAATGAGGTGATTCGCATGCCGGTAGAAGCCCCAAAAATGGATGTCACAACCCTCAAGGCATTAGCGGAACCTAACCGATTAGCTATCATTGAATTATTGCGGGAATCCCCTTTAACGGTTGGCGAAATTTCCCACCAGATTAAACTAAGTCAACCCCACACTTCTAAACATTTAAAAGTGCTGAGTGATTGTGGGATTGTGAAGGTACATGCTAAAGCTAACCGTCGATTTTACAAGCTTAGACCCGAGCCCTTTCAATCCTTGGAGTCATGGATCAAGTCATTCCAAGGAATTATGGAGGAAAGATTCGATAATTTGGATCGTTTACTGAAGGAGCTAAAGAATGAGGGAGAATTCTAACAACAGAAAATAGGGAGGAATTACAATGTCCAAACATGAAATGATTTCGAGAGTAGAAAATGATAAGGTGCTTGTGTTAGAGCGTGTGTTTGATGCCCCGCGGGAGTTTGTGTTCAAACTGTTCAAAGAACCAGAATACTTAAAGCGTTGGTGGGGTACCCATGGATGGGAACTGCCTGTTTGCAACATCGATTTTCGACCAGGCGGTGTTTGGCATTACTGCATGAAGTGTGTGGATCAAAATCAGGAAGAGTATGGTATGGAATCTTGGAACAAGACAATTTATAAGGAAATTGTGGAGCCAGAGAAAATTGTCTACACTGATTATTTCTCAGATAAAGATGGCAATATTAATGAAGCTATGCCCGCACCTGAAGTGACAATGGAATTCATTGATTTGGGAGCAGAAACAAAATTGGTCAGTCGTTCAGTATTCGATTCAGAGGAATCTCTCCAAGCGGTTCTCGACATGGGATTGCTGGAAGGCATTACTCAAACCTGGGATCGCTTGAACGAGCTTGTAGAAACACTGAAGAAAAATTAAAGTTCGCATTATAAATAGATTGGTAGAAAAGGAGCACCGCAGAAAGGTGCTCCTTTCGAACTGGTCATCCGTTTTAAACTGTTCCGCCGTTTTCGTCAGGTCAAGCATAGAGTGATTCAGTTCATCTGACTTACCCGCCACACGGCTCTTCTCCACCCTCCAAGACCCGGGGGATCACCATCACTTATGATACGGTTTTCCTCGCTGTCCATAACGGATACCTTTCATCTTACTCCTCGTCTCCTAACGCAAAATCAACGGCAGCCTCGGCATGAAGTCGTGTTGTATCATAAATCGGGATACTGCAGTCTTCTTGCGAGATGAGCATTGTGATTTCCGTACATCCGAGAATAACAGCTTCCGCCCCCTTACGGATAAGACTGTCAATTATGTCTAAATATTTTTTCTTTGAATGTTCATTTATAATGCCAAGACAAAGTTCGTGATAAATGATATCGTGAATGACCACTCTATCCGCTTCATCCGGAACAATAACATCAAGTCCAAACTGGTTGATAAGTCTACCTTTATAAAATTCTTGCCCCATAGTAAAAGCGGTCCCTAACAAAGCCACGTTCTTTATTTTATCGCTAATAATTTTATTTGCTGTTGCATCTGCAATATGAAGTAACGGAATCGATACCGAGTTCATCACTTCCAACGCCATCTTGTGCATCGTATTCGTGCATATGACTATGACATCTGCTCCGCCTGCTTCAAGTTTTTGTGCCGATTCAATCATGACCTTCGTTGCCTCTGTCCAATTTCCTTGATGCTGGAGATCCTTGATTTCTTGAAAATCTACGGAATACAGCAAACTTTTTGCTGAGTGGTGTCCGCCTTTCCTTTCTTTTACCCTTTCATTAATGATTTGGTAATAGAGCAAGGATGATTCCCAACTCATGCCGCCTATAAGTCCTATTGTCTTCACTACCTACTCACATCCCATCCTTTTTCATCTTATTTTGGCATAAGTATTTCTAGTTTGCATTAAGATGGATCAAACTTGCCGCCGAGGTCTATATTTTTAAGGGTTAAATAATAATGGCAGTACAGAAAAGTACTTTTTTTAATGATTGATGAGAATCCACGTAGAAGAAATGCTGTATTGCTTTTCGGGGAATCGCTCAGACGGAGAGCTCTCTTTTATTTATATGACAATAGGTGACATATATGAGGTCTATAATGGGTGGTAGATTAACGAAAGGAGTAACAATTCATGAAACGAAAAATAATTTTAGATTTAGCTGTTACTTTAGATGGGTTTATCGAAGGAAAAGATGGTGAAGTTGATTGGTGCATTATGGACTCTGAGATGGGGTTTAATCATTTTTTAAATCAAATTGATACCATTTTATATGGAAGAAAAAGCTATGATTTATGGGGACAATTTACTCCGGAACTTGAACATGCGGATTCTGAAAGAGAATTTTGGGAATTGGTTCATAGTAAAGAGAAATATGTGTTTTCCAGGACGCAGAAGGGGACGGATAATAAAGCAATATTCATAAATGATAGTATTCTTGAAAAAGTAAATGAATTAAAGAATAAGCCTGGTAAAGACATCTGGCTATATGGTGGAGCAAGTCTTATTACAACTTTTATCAATTTAGGACTTGTTGATGAATTTAGATTATCTGTTCACCCTGTTGTTTTGGGAGAAGGAAAACCGCTGTTTGTGGATATAAAACAGAGATTGAATTTAAAAATCGTTAGTACAAAAACGTTCTCCTCAGGTGTAGTACAACTAATTTATCATTTGGACGAGAACTAATCACTTCGCATATTCCAATGATAAAACCCGTTAGTTTCAGACTAACCGCGGCGGCAAGTCTAAGGCTTTTTTCCGGTCTTCGATCGCCGCTTTTTCATTACACCGAAAGCTTAGAAAATAGAACTCCGAGGTGGAGAGGCTATGAAAGTCAATGATATCGTAATTGAAGGAGCACGCGAGAATAACCTTAAAAACGTGAATGTCCGCATCCCGAAGCATGGACGAGATCCGGCGGTTGTTCGCAACCGCTAACAAGGTGAGCCTCTTATGGACATTATGAACCGCTTGGTCGACGGGGGTAATACGGTGGTGGTCATCGAACACAACCTGGATGTGATCAAGAGCGCAGACTGGATCATTGACATGGGTCCTGAGGGCGGCCACCGGGGTGGCCGAATTGTATTCGAAGGCACTCCTGTCCAGCTCGCCGCTGCCGAGCATTCGATAACGGGGGCGTATTTGCGCAAGGCAGAAATCGGCCAATGAGCGTCTTTCTGACGGGGTACGTTGTAACGGACCCAATAGAGGATCGATTTAGCTCGGAAAGATAGTATAATCATAAGATTAGGAGCAGGGACCCGCGACGACCTGATCCTGATCTTTGAACTTTTTGCCATTTTGCTTGTGATAAGGATCATCGTAACATCTATAGAGCGAAATCAAGAGAATTGCCAAAAGCCTGCTACAGGGTGTTGTATCTCGGTCGCCCCTATTATAGCGAAGATATAGAGTGATCCAAAACCAAAAGTATAATTGTAATCATGTTGAACCAGCGTTTCGGGGTAACCATCTTCATACTTTTAACATTACTTCACTTTTAGCAGATTCATAATCAGGGTACCATTCACACGTAAACCAGCTAGTTCTACTACTTCAATCAACGATATAGAACATTTGCATCTCGCCTCTAATCTCTTTATGTCCATTAGAGTTTGCGGCTTTTCGGACGCAACGCCCAGGAGGCGATGACAAGCGCAGCATAGACCAGCGGAAGAATGATATGGAATCCGTAATCGCCGTAATCATTAGCAAACGCATGAGATAAAGCCGCACCCGTCATGAGAAAAAAGATACCGCTATAGGCCCATTCCTTAAGCCGGGGCAAACCTGGCACTATAATCGCAATGACTCCAAGCAACTTCCAAGCTCCAAGAATATTCGTGACATATAACGGGAAACCAATATCGGTCACTAAATCGACATTTCCCCCATATCGCATCAGCTGCCCGATTCCGCTTAATGCAATTGAGAATGCGAGTATAATGGTAACAGTCCAATAAGCGGCCTTCCGTCCAATAGAGCGGGATTCTACCTTCGTGTTTTTTTCATGAGCAATGGGCGCACTCATTTTCATTCCTCCTCTGGCCTAGTTTATTTTTTAACAACCGGAATCTACATTTCCCCATATACGAAGCCGTCTCGCTGCCCCATCTCAACCGTTGCATTTGGCCCACCGACATAGGCGAAAATTCGGCTTCCGGCAAGACTTGACTAAGGCAATGCCGGTAAGCATACTACTCAACTCATCAGCCGTCTTCCCTTCGCCTTTAATGACGAGGTGCCATCATAAACACTCCCTTTTTTGATTTGGTCAAATGCCTTTATAGTTGATGTGTTTATCATAATCACTAATCATGTCAAATTATGATACTGTTTTAGAAGACAACGCCATCACAAAAGTCCCCTAGAATTCATCTCTAGGGGAACAAACATATACAGCATCTTTCTCCACTATCCGAACAGTTTTCTCGTGAGTTGACTACTCAACTGCCGGTTGAATACCACCCCTTTCACTCAACTAACAGATGCTATAATTCCCCAAACACATCCACTATAATGTGGTTAATAATGACGAAGGGGTGACAGGGGATGAGCTTGAATTATAGTAAAAATTTGTCGGAACAAATCAGCAAACTCCGAAGGCAGCGAGGTATGACCCAAGAACAGCTTGCCAATCGACTCGGTGTAAGCTATCAAGCCGTAAGTAAGTGGGAAAACGAGCAATCTTGTCCAGAAATCACATTGTTGCCTTTGCTGGCCGACTTGTTTGAAATCACCCTGGATGACTTATTCGGCAGAAAAGGAAATGCGGTGAACATATCTGTTTAACGGAGGGACGCAAGACAGCAGCGGGAACGAAATGCACGGGCAGTTAACAGGAGCTACGTTGTGCGCGGATCGATTTGGTCAGCCGAATAGTGCCTATTACTTTGACGGTAGGGATGATTATATCGTCCTTAATCCTGCTCCACCGATTAATAAAGAAGCTTTCACCATATCAGTGTGGTGCTACTACGATGCCAATTCGAGACAAGAGGGCTGGAATGGTGCCATTGTATCTCAACACGGGAATCGCAAAAATTATTCATTCCAACTTAGTACTTGCAATGCGCATATCACCTGTCATCGGTTTTTGATCGATCCTGATTTAAGCGTAGCTGCGCCACTCCAAAGGGAGTTCTGGTATCATATTGTAGTCACCTATGAACATCAGACATTCCGACTTTACAAGAACGGTAAACTGGAACGCGAACAATATGGCCTGTTCAAGCCAGATCCTGAAGAACCGATGTATATCGGTAGAAAAGCATCTGAGGAACCGTATTTCTTCTTCCATGGTAAAATTGACGATTTGAGAATATACGATCGGGTATTGCCAGAGGAGGAAATTCTGGCTCTATTCCTGGAACAAGGCTGGGAACCGATACAGGAACCGATACTGCCCGTCGTGGATGAGAAAGATTACCCCATTCTGGAATGCATCGATCATGTTCAGATGCTCGTCCTGAAGGATCATATTACTGCAGCAACGGAATGGTATAAGAAGTACTTGTCATTCAAGCCGTTAATCGAGCACAAAGACAGTTTTTATATGCTCTCGTTGTATAAAGGAGCCTCTCTCCTGCTGCACAGCGTATCGGAATTGCCCCCTCAAACCGGAATCACTCCTTTTGTTTTCAGGACGAAGCGGACAATTGAAGATGTATCACAACAGCTCCTTTCTGACGGTGCTACAATCTTGGAGGTTCGAGAAGAGGTGTTTGCCAGCTTTTTGAGTTTTTTGGACCCGTTTGGTTACAAATGGATAGTAATTCGAGAAAAAAGATAGCGTCTCAGGAACCTCTTCCATAAAACTTGCCGTCACTTATGATACGGTTCAGCATATCATCTATAAAACGAACTTAACTCCTATCAAAAGAACTCGTCCATAAGGTAATAATCTCCCATATTATTATTGTTTTTCGGAAATCGCCTCAAAATGCTTTTTGTGTTCCTAGCAAAATAGTTCGTAGTAAGTAGAAGATTATGGTAGCAATCAAAATTTGTTTATCGTATGATTTTCACATAAAATAAGATTTTGCAGTAATAAGCTTCATAATATATATCTTATTACACTTTAGGGGAATAAGGCGTACTGCGGATTATTTATATTTTCCGTACGGGAGTTTTTTCGGAATGGAGAGACTATGAAAAAAATTATTGTCTTTATGATTGCATTACTTATACTGTTCACCGGATTCGCAACACCAAGTTATGCATTATCAGATTCGCAATCTGATTCAATACAAACATTGTTGGATGATGCAAGCCGTATATCAGGGGTACCGGGAATATCAATCTCCATACTTGCGAACAATGAAGTGCTCTTCTTTTCTTCCGGGTACGCAGATCGTGAAAAGGGACTGTCGGCAAGTGAAAATACTCTATATGAGCTGGCTTCGGTAAGTAAAGCTTTTACCGGCATGGGTATTCTGCTGATGGAAGAACAAGGACTGCTATCAATGTCAGACTCTATCCAGAAATATTTGCCTTGGTTTACGTTAAAGTATCAGGGGAAACACGTTGATATGCAAAGTATTACACTCAATAACTTTTTACACCATACTAGCGGCTTAACAAATGGCAGTCACAGTCAAAACATTCCACAAGGCAATACGCCGGATATGTTGCAAAAAACCGTAGAAATGCTCGTAGATTCTGAATTGTCGTTCTATCCTGGTGAGCAGTATAATTATGGAACTGTTAATTATGACGTATTAGGTCTGGTTATTGAGATTGTGTCGGGACAAAGCTATGAAGACTTTATGAGGGAACAGGTATTTCAGCCGTTGGGTCTTCACCAGACGTATGTTTATAAAGAAGATGCTCAAGCTACCGGACAGTTGGCACAGGGCTACCGTTCTTCCTTTTTTAGGACAACTCCATATAACGCGCCGGATTATTCCGGGAATAAACCCGCAGCCTACATCATTTCTTGTACAAAAGATATGGCGCGTTGGATGGGCATACAGATGGGTATTGTGCAGGACATACCTGAAATATTCCATACGGTTATCAAAAAATCACATCAGGGTAATATGTCTGTTCCGGCTGTCAAAGAAATGTATTATGCGGCGGGCTGGTTGGTAAACGCCAACCAAACGATTATAGAGCACCCAGGGGGCAATCCCAATTTCGGAACCGAAGTGGTCATACTGCCAAATGAACGAACAGCCATCTGCTTGCTGACCAACGGCGAAAATATCAATAGAAGCTTGGTACTAAAAGTTAAAGATATATTAGACGGCAATCTGACGCAGTCATATGAAATAAGCGGCACACAGCTTTTGGACATCATTTTGTCGTCTGCCACAATTATTCTTTGCCTATTGGCTGTTCTGTTCTTTCTCTTAGGATTACGCAGAAGGAAAACGAATGAGCGGCAGCCAATGACAAAAAAGCGAATAATCGTAACAGCTATTTTGCTGATTGCTACGATTGTCCAGTTTATAATGTGCTATGCATTAGATTGGTCATCGATACTTATTTGGCGAACATATAGTGTTCTTACAGCTTTGATTTCATCGGCATTATTAACAGCAAGCATTACATGGTTTGTATACACTCACCGATATAATGCCTCGCTCTGAAAATAAGCATTTCATTCGTTCGCCTTATTGAAAAAACGCGAAGATTTCTTTTAATGAGAAAACAATATCTGCAAAAAGGAAGTGCCAGGCACCCCCTGTTTTTCGCCCTACTTGTGATACGGTTCAGCTTAACGGGTCTATCGGCGAAAAATGTGCCTCGGCGCATAACGGCCAATCTTTCCCACCTGATCCAAAGACAATGACCAAGCCTCCATAACATACTTAAAAAGACCACCGATCGGCGGCCTTATATTGATGATTCAGCTATCGTTACCCGTTAGCGTAATGATCATCTTGATGATAGCGGATTGTATACGTACTCCCGTTAATATTCGTGTATTTGTTATAAATTTATTGCCCCAGGTTCTTTATCTTCTGCACTACAAATAATGGCTCCAACACCTGAACATCTGGTCCGTAGCTCAGCAGCATCCCGTTCGGAAAACTTCGACACCATCACATCTATGGGGAAGTTCGCCCTTCAAATGATGGGTGCGGTCGGTGAGCTTGAACGAAACACGATTGTCGATAACGTGAAAATGGGCATGAAACAGAGAGCAAAGAAGGGCGAACATAATGGAAAACTGCCGCTGTGGTATCAAGCTGTTGCTGACTCCAGCAACCTTTTCAAGCGTTCCAAGGCTGTTGTTATCGTACCGGAGGAAGCCATTATCATCCGAAAGATATTCGGGCTTTACGCTGCTGGGCGTGGATTAAAGAGTATCGCCAACGAGCTAAATCACAGCGGCTATAAGACCAAGACAGGTAACACCTTCTCCATGTCTGCAGTGAAGGAAATTCTGAGTAACCCGTTTTACAATGGTAAAATCCGATATAACCGTTATGAGAACTGGAGCAACAAGCGAAGGCGAGGTAAGAGCGAAGAACCGATTATTGCCGATGGGAAACATGAGGCCATTATTCATGATGCGTTATGGGAAAAAGTCCAGTTTCTTCTCCAGAAGAAGTCGTTCACGCCATCCCGCATCTTCGACGGTGAGTTCCTGTTGTCCGGGTTAATCCGCTGTCCGAAGTGTGGTGCGGCGATGGTCGCCAGCCGTACCCGGAGCAAAGCAAAGACTGGAGAAATCGTGAACCGCCTGTATTACTCGTGTGGAGCGTTTCGAAGCAAGGGAAGCAGCGTGTGTTCAGCCAATAGCATTCGGAAACAGGATGCTGAGGATGAAGTCATGAATCGGCTAGCGCGGGTACTGTCCAAAGACCGCATTCTAAAAGCCATCGTGGACAAAATGAACCATCGGCTCGCGACCCGAACATTACCGCTCCAAGCGGAGCTAGAACACATTAGAAGCCAGTTAGAACAGGCTGAGTCCAGAAAGCGCCGTTATCAAGATTTAATCGAGCAAAATAATCTCGATAAATCACTCGTTACTGAGCGAATGCAGGAGATACACGCCGATTTGGTTAAGTTCCGGGCGGAGAAGTCCCGTTTGGAGCTTGAACTAACCGAAGACAGTAGCTCTCCTGTCGTTTTCGAGCAAGTGCGTGAGCTGATTGCTGGATTTCATCAAGCGCTCATCGCCGCGCCATTTGAACAGCGAAAAACGTTGTTGCACCTGTTCATTAAGCGAATTACGATGAATACAAGCAAGAAGATCGACATCGCCATCTAAAATCATGAAAACACTTTCATAACTGCTCGCCTTAGCGATTATGGGGTGAGCAGTTGTTTTTATGGAGACAGCGCATAGAAGCGCATCACGAACCGTTCCCCCTGTGTGAATCGAGCCTGTAAAAGCACTATAGCTTTACTCCACGTAAGGCTCATGTGTCGCGGCTGTATATTACGGTTATACAGTATTTTCGATACGGGGTGAACATGATGGCGAGAAAGCAAGAACAAGCCAAAGAGACAAGTAAACACGCGCCGGGGAAGCTAAATCAGTTGGTGGAATGGAAGAAGCGGCCTTTCTTGGACAAGATGATTGACAATGGGATTCCTGCGAAGGAACTGGTGGCGTGGTGTAATGACAATGGATTCCCGATCAGCCTTCCCACTATGAATTCGTACAAGAAGCGGCGTAATGAAGCTATTGCGAACGGAATCACGATGGAACTGCTCCAGTCCAAGCTTCATGAGGAGAGCATAGAGAGAAAGATTGACGGGATGAAGAAGGCGTACACAAAGGCACACCAGCGGCGCAAGGAGAAGCGTGCTCAAACCAAGGTGAAGATTGATCAGGAACTAGCAGACCAAGACAACCCGAAGCGCATCAGACACGATCTGGAACTGCTGGACGAAGTAATTCAAAAGGGCTTTTGTTAATGCTAACGCATAATGCCCTGAGATTGACGGTGTAAGTTGTCCTGCTATTGACGGTCAATCTGACCAGTTT
>NZ_JBQCLK010000060.1:0-12064 GCF_051966115.1 Paenibacillus sp. SAFN-117 | reverse complement strand
CAAAAGAACGCTTCGTGAATGATTTCACACCTTAAAAATTAAAAAAAACTGTCTTGACTTCTTGTGCCACTATAGTCTTCACTCCACCATAATAAAACGCCATCAAATCCGGCCTCTTTTATTAACTGATAACGTTCTTTGATCGGCAATTCATAGCCAAACCAATCATAAATGGTAATCATAAGCCTCTTCCTTTCTTACATTTTCCGTCATAGCTTTTATATAATTCACAGAGTTCATCCCAACAAAATTTCTATAAAATATATAATCTAGCAGCTTATTGTTTACTTTAACACATCAGGAAAACTCTGTAAGATCATTTATTTACGACCTCTCATGAATTCTCTCCCCCATTGATGGATGCCTGACATACATTTTTAGAACATTGGAGTTTCGTATTGCAGACGGGTTCGTTGTCGCCATTTCTATCATTTAAGAATCCTGCGGCTGCTAGAAGCAATGCCCCTGTACAGACAGATACTTTGTACTGTACATCACGAGCGCTTTGCATGAAACAAATTCGATATCATATATCTCAACTCTCTATTAGACATACCACCAGGAATAATATCAGATCATATCCGAACAAATCAGGGCAAACATGGTTATCCCATATTGATGATTTGGTAAAAGCGGCACCAACCTAGTCATCTATCCGTATAGAAAAGGGAAGTATTCGCAAGGGAGAGAGGCTGCTCGCATGAAGCGGAATGGAATAATGATTGCGGTGACAGGCATTCTATTTTTGGGAGCCCTCACGCTTCTTGGCGGATGGGGGAAGTACATATTAATTCTGTTGACGTTATTTCTTATGCTTTATTCGGCTCTGTTGATCCATGAGCTGGGGCATTTTGTTGTCGGTCGATGGCTCGGATATTCGTTTCGCTTTTTGATTATCGGTCCGGTGCATTTTACTAAGGAGAAGGGCAAGCTGACCATAGCTTTGAATACGAATTCAAGCAACTGGGGACAGTGCGCTATGCAGGTAAAGTTTAGTGATTATGAAACGGATCGCCATAGGCTCGTCTGGTATTTGGCAGGCGGAAGCCTGGCTAATCTGGTGATCGTGCTGGTTGGTTGCGTATTATATGCAATCACTGGCAGTATGCTGTGGCTATTGCTTGTGTTGTTTCATTTTGCTTTTGGCCTTGTGGCGATTGTTCCCTTGAAGGCGGAGGGCGGAGCTTATAGCGATGGGCTTGGCATTCGATTGCTGCGGCGAAATGGCCGTTCCGGCAGACTGTTTTATGCTTTGTTTAAGCTCTCATACGAGTATGCGTTTGCGGCGGATAAGGAGGAGCTTGATGGCCTTCCGCAGGGGAATGTCATCGAGCTGGAGGAGGAGTTGCAGAATGAAGCATGGCTTCAGTGCAATGATCGTTATGAACTCGACATGATCATGAATTTGCTCTATTTCGTCGCTGCATGGCAGACGATGAATGAAAGGTTTCACAGAACCGTTCAACTGCTGCGGCCATGGATCGAGCAAGACCGTTTAACGGGTGCAATGAAAGAGGAGCTTCTTCTATCCTACTCGTTTGCCAAGCTGGCGACAGGTGGAGATATCGGGACCGTGCCGGAGAAAATAACAGTTCGTCATCCTGCCATGCTGAACCTTCTCACGACCAAAATCGAAGCGCTTCGTTATTGCCGTAAGGGTAATGTAGAGCAAGCGATCGCAGTATTGCAGCACGCCAAGAAAGATATCCTCGCAAACAAACCATATCTGCTTGGAAAAGCAGCGGACGCCGCGGTGTTGGACAAATATATTCAAGTTATTCGCAATTACACGGCAAGCCGGTAGCAACAATTATTTGCCCGGCTTGTCGGCTTGCAGCAGGTCAGGGGGCGCATTCATAAATGCTGTCATAACCGAAGCGTCCAGTCCGCAAGTCTGCAACGTGGAGTTTACCGAAGCGCTCGCTCGTATTCGTCCCGATCAAAATTTGGACCATCCGAATACCGGCCTCATCATTTTGCGAATCCAATAAGCGATGATCGTCCCTGCAGTCCATGAACTGCGATTCTGCAAGTACTCCATGTATTGGTCGTTGATAATATAAGTCCAAGTGGAAGTTGGGATCTTCAGCCCGAACTTTTCCCACTGCGCCGGATCATTCGAACCTCCGAGCTTTGCGAGCATATTCGTCGACTCACGATTGATTTTAGCCGGAATTTGCTCGTAGGCTTGAATGATTTGCGCATGAAATTCGTCAATCGGATTGCGGTTAACAAGGCTTGTCAAATGGATGCTTTCGCGAATGTAAGATACGTCTTCTAGATGGTCAGCCCAGAACTTGTCGATATAATAAAGCCGTACCCGCTGCTCCGAAGGGCTCATCGGCGTCTCGCCTGTCAAAATTTCGAGCCGCTGCACGTATAGAATTCGCCGCTGTTCCTCCACCATATCCGAATAACGGTTCAGTTCCTGGCGGATATGGAAGTTTTGGCCCATCATAACGCGCTGAATATACTCAATTTTACTGTAGAGCACCGACTCTTCGAGAGCCTCATCCTGTCTGAGATCGCGATAAGCGGGCGGAATCACTTTATCGATGCCGAACCTTTGCATCAACTCGTCCTCCAAGCTTACGAAAAATACGGAAGCTCCCGGGTCTCCTTGGCGGCCAGAACGCCCGCGCAGTTGGTTGTCGATCCGCACGCTTTCGTGCACATGCGTACCAATCACGTACAACCCGCCCAGCTTGGCGACAACTTCCGCCTGAGCGGGGTTGCCGCCGCCGAGCCGAATGTCGACGCCGCGTCCGGCCATATTCGTAGATACCGTCACGGCGCCGATTTCTCCCGCTTTGGCGATGATCTCGGCTTCTTTTGCATCGTTTTTCGCATTCAGAACATGGCACGGTACGCCCGCAGCCGCTAGCGCCTCCGCCAGCATGTCAGACTCCCCGACGCTTGACGTACCAATGAGAATCGGGCGTCCCGTCGCATGAACAGACGATATTTCTTGTACAAGCGCCTTAAGTTTGGCTTCTTTATGGGTATAAATCCGGTGCGGATGGTCAATTCGTATGTTTGGCCGGTTCGGCGGAATTTGCACGACCTGCAGCGCATAAATATCTTCGAATTCCATTGCGGAAGCTTGCGCGGTAGCTGTCATTCCGCAAATCTTCGGATATAGGCTAAGGAAGTGTTGAAGGGTGATCGTACCGAGAATTTTCCCGCCGGTTTTCGTCTGCAGCCCTTCTTTGGCCGCAAGTGCGGCTTGCAGCCCGTCCGGCAAATGCCTGTTCTCCGCCACTCGGCCGGTATACTCGTCGATCAGCTCGATTTTACCGTCTCGGACGATGTAATCGACGTCTTTTTTCAATAACGATTCCGCATGCAGCGCGCAATTTAACGACGATAACAAATGACTATTATGGCTTTCGTACAAATTACCGCATCCCAGCAGCGATTCCGCTTTCGCAGCGCCCGCTTCATTCAAATAAACATTGCGCTTAAACTCGTCGAACTCGTAATGCTCCTCTTGCTCAAGCTGCCTGGCCACTTCTGCGAAACGAATGCCGTCGCTCTTGGAAGAGACCGGCTCGCCGGCGATGACTAGCGGCACCCGCGCTTCGTCAAGAAGCAGTGAATCTGCTTCATCGACGATAACGTAGTGGAAAGGACGATGCACGGTATCGGCTTCGTCCAGCGCAATCGTGTCGCGCAAATAATCGAATCCCGCCTCTTTGGCCGTAACATAGGTTATATCTGCGGCATACGCTTCCCGTTTCTCGGACAAGCTCATGCCCGCTTGAACCGATTTTACCGTTAATCCGAGGAAACGATAGATCGGGCCCATCCACTCCGCATCTCGATGTGCCAAATAATCGTTGAAAGTCAGAACATGAACGCCTTCGCCGGTTAGCGCATTCAGATAAGCAGGCATAACAGCAGAGAGCGTTTTTCCTTCGCCGGTATGCTGCTCGATCACAAATCCCTCGTGCAGAGCGATGGCCGCCATGATCTGGACATCGTAGGGCTGTAACCCGAGTGTTCTCTTGGCTGCCTCACAAACTAGCGCATAGGCATCGACAAGCAGCTCGTCCAAAAGCGTACCCGATTTTGCTTCCTTTTTCAGCCGGAGAGATTCCCCTTGGAACTGCTTTTCGTCCCAAGCTTCCAAATTCCGTTTCCTGATGAGCTCCGCTTTGTCCCGATAGCCTTGCAGCTTATGCCGGGTTTCGCGGTCTTTGAATTTCCGCATCAACTTGACGGCTAAATTCATCGGAATTTGTTCCCTCCTCCGTAGAAATACGCGATTCTATCCTACTCATCCTTTAACCGCCGTTGATACAAAGCAACCGATACGATCGTCAATACAACCGTCCATGCCAAAATAATGAGGAGGGGTTTTAATAAATCTCCCGTCGTAAAGTCTGTATTGCTTATATTTAGCAAATACACAAGTTGAATACTTGGTGCATATTCCAGCACTTTGAAAATCGGATAATCATCCGCCAGTAACATTCCTCCATATGGGGCCCCAGTGAATACGATCGATACGGGAATTATAGATAAAGACGCATCAAGTAACGTCTTGGAGAATAAACCGCATATCGTGCCGGCAGCTGTGTATAGAATAATCGAAAGAACAATTGCAGCCACAAGCGCCCATATACTAGCTGGTTCATAGCCCATTATATACGTGGCAATACCCAGAACTACAGCAGACATCGCAAAGACTAAAGCACTTTTACCGATTAAAACATCCATGGTTGTGGCCGGAGTCATCATTAATGATCGTAAGGTGTTACGCTCCTTTTCTTCCGCAATCAGGCATGCTTGTGCAAAACTCGTCAGTATCACAAACGAAAAATTTAGAACATAACCGAGAGCTCCGGGCAGAGACGGGCCTGCACCTCGGAGGAGAAATGCGAGGACAATTGGGAAAATCAGCATAATAGAAATCGCATAATTGCGTGAAAACTCTTTGTAACCCTTCACAAATATCGCTTGAGCACGTTTTAATGAGATACTCATAGTAACTCACTTCCTGTCATTTTAATAAAGATATCACCCAGACTTGGCTCTTTCGTTTCTAATCGATCAATGAATCCTCGTTTCATCCAATCGGCTATTTGATCGGCCGTCCCTTCATCGATCGGGAGCTCGTAGGCTTCCCCATTGATTAATTCAACACAAACTACGTTTTCCCGATGCTGTTTTTTAAGTTCCTTGGGAGAGCCGATGGTTTGGATTTGTCCTTGATACAAAATCGCTACACGGTTACATATCAATTCGGCCTCAGCCATATCATGCGTAGTTAGAAAGATCGTTGTCCCTCTCTCATTTAAGCGACGTAAGCCTTTATAAATATGTGCCGAGTTTACTGGATCTAAAGCCGAAGTAGGTTCATCCAAAAATAATAATTCCGGCTCATGGATAACCGCGCATGCCAACACGACACGCTGACGCATCCCTTTTGATAAGCGATTGACTTTCTTTTTGCCCTCCCCGCTTAAGTTAACAAACTGCAGTACCTTATCGATCGAAGATTTAGGAAGATCATATAGTTGGCGATACAGCTCCAGATTTTCCTCAATCGTCAATCTCTCATATAGACCGCTGTTATCCGTCAAAATGCCGAAGCGCATCTTCTGTGCAGACTGCTGCATCATCTCCGCCGGCTGGTTAAATACTCTTGCCTGTCCGCTTGTCGGATTTAATTGCGCCGTTAAGATTTTAATTAATGTCGTTTTTCCCGAACCACTCGGACCCAGGAAACCGAAAATTTCCCCTTTCGGAATGGAAAAGGACACGTCTGATAACGCATCCTTATTTCCAAATCTCTTTCGAATATGTTCTACCTCGATAACATCCATGAACACCACTTCCTTAGAGTTGATGCCTTAAGCATATAAAGATTGCATGCTTCCAGCCATCAAAACCCGCCGAAATGTAGCTATTATCGCCTGAATGGTACCATGGAATGCTTGATTGGTTTGATATTACCCCGGAAATTAAATGTTAAGAAGGGTCTTTAATTCATGCAATTTTGAACGAGATAACGGAACCACGGCATCTTTACCTGTATTTAATCGCAAGCTGTAGCTATTCTTCGTCCATGTAATAATCTCTCTTACTTTTTGCAAGTTAACGATGTAGGATCGATGACACCTAAAAAATCCGAAATTTAACAATTTTTGCTCGAGCTCGGTTAGCGTCAAAGCACAGACATAATTTTCGCCACCCACATGAACAAGGATCGAACCATCCATACTCTCTATATAATCGACTTCAGGCGGATCAAATAAAATCACTTTGTCATTTCTTTTCGTATAAATCTTCTGCAAGGTGATATTGGCCCGATCTTGTTCCTGCACTTCCAGCTTATCCTCTTCCGAGTCCCGAATATCCAGTGGATGAAATCCGATTTCGTTCAATCGATAAATGGCATCACAGGAAATCATGGCATCCTCTAAATTCGAAGTTAGAATTAAAATCTGCTTCTCCTTCGAAAGGTCATCTAAAATCCGTTTAAAATGACAACGCTCTTCTTCTTCCAAGTAAAAATAGGGCTCCTCCAGTACAAGTATCGGCTGATGCGCAAAAAAGACACGCAGCAAAGTCACATACGTCCTTTTCGATGAGCTTAGATCCTTGATTTTTACCTTTCGTTCTTCTTTTAAAGCAAAATAATCGATTAACAGAGCGACGCGCTCATTCCGCTCCGTTACTTTGATTAGAAAAGCGATCAGCTCTTCCACCGTTAAACGCATATACTCGCTTTGCTGAGCTCGAAATAAATAATATTGGGAACGATCCTTTAATTGATTCATTAAAAGCTGCTTTCGCTTCAAGTCCGTTATAATCCCAATCGATTGATTTGATGTCATATTTAATTCGATCTTCGGTAGGACTAATTTCCCATTATCATAGATTGGTTCAAATTGCATGCCGTCCCTCCGGTCAGTGCCGCTGTAGGTATATATAACAATTATAATGTTGGGGTATTTTTTTGTCAGTTTCTATTGAAAAATGTACCGGCATGTCTTCTCTAAGCCATATAAGTACTGACCAAGCCTTCATAACATGCACAGAAAGCCACCGAAGCAATCGGCAGCTTGATTATCGTTGATTTAATTATTGTCCCTGTTAGTTCAATGCCAATCCCGTTCCGAGTAATGGAGATTATTAGGCCCTGTTAGAGTCTCGTGAACGTGATGTAATCGACTTGGGCAGGCTCTGCCGATTCGATCCGAAGTGCCCGGTTGATCTGTCCCCGGTGATATTGCCCATGTAAGAGGACCTGCAACAGGATGTCCCGGACGGACGTTCGGAACGGAACCCCGCTCTGGTTCACATAGTCGATCATCTCGTCCAACTGGGATTCCTCGAGTCCTTCGATATAGACGCGATATTGCTCGGCGTTTTCTTCGAACATCGTCCGGATCGCCTTCAGGTCTTCCGCTTCCTCCCACAAAGAATACTGCGCGCTGCCCTTGCCTTGCAATCGGGACAGCCAGACTCGTTCCGCGACCGCGACGTGCCGAATCAGCTTCAGAAGGTCCTTGTTCTTCGTCTCACTCTCCTCGAGCGCGTCCAAGATGCGTTCGTCCGCCCAGTACAAGTGGTCCATCATGCACTTGATCGTCTTCATTTCGTTTTCCCCCTCTTCGTCTCATCGATTACTTGAACCTACTGAAGGTACTCCTAACGCTACCTCGACATTTTCAAGAAACTCCCATTCGGTTGTTTCTACATGGGGGGCGCACCACCAGAAGGTGAATAAATTGAGTGATACCGTTATGGTACTATGTTGCAGCCGTTTTCCATTTATTGTAGGATATTTGGATTCCATTTTGAATTATACCATGTCAGATCATTACTGTGGATAGTGGTCAAACCTTGTAAGTGTATAGCAGGGACCAATTCCGTAGTGATGATCATAGCGAAAGCAAGTAGGAAATGAAAAAGTGAAAGTCATTGTTTCCCTTTTTAAGGTTTCAGCTTAAATCCCTTCATGATTTGGTCCCATGCTTGGTCAGATCCTCTCCAATCCATTCCTTTAGGTACCGATATGGAGCAAACACCATGCAATCCCCAATCCTCGTGCCTTATCTCGTGTAAATAACCCATGTTGTTCACAATTAAAAGACGAAATTTACCGGGCATGATCTTATTAAGTGATGCATAAAGCTTCTCCGCTTCCGGCTTTGACGTTTGGGTTCTGACCAAGCAGATTGGCTTGCTCTTTGCTGCCGTTAAAAATCTGTTTATACGCCGATCAATTTTACGTTTAAATGCAGGGTAAGCATCCGTCCATCGGTAAATCGGCAAGCTTAACGGAAAATCGTGATAAGAAACGATGTCATACTTGTCATCTGTAACGACGTAACAATCCAGATCCCTACCGGAAAGTCGAAGTTGCTTTAATTCCATAAATCCGTCAAAGCGATTTCGGAGCAACCGAGCCACATCATGAGCCCTAAACGAGATAAACCAGTCTAACGGGCCTGAAAATTTCCGTAAACCCAGTCTTTTTAGCTGATAAGCGGTTTGACACGTTGAACCTAGACTAATGTATGCCGTGTAGTCACCCGTACAATCATTCCACTTCAATTTGACTCCCTCCATGGTGTTTTTACGGAAATCTTACTCACTATCGTATGAAGAATGATGTTATTACGGCCGGGTGGATGTGTATGGTTTTTAGCAATTCACCTTAAAGAGAACTTTCCTCGTCCCACAAGCGGTTAATTGGAGCACTTATTTTCACTTCATTCAGTAATCGCGTGCTGCGTCGAACCAGCGTTGAGCCATCTCCTCCGGTATAGGCTGGCCGATCAAGTGGTCAGACTGGCTTAGTTGCCATACTGCTTCACCCAGGTCTTCCCGCTCGGCAGTTTCGATGCCTTTGACCGTATTGAAGCGCACGGTGAAGGCGGTGATGGCTGCCTCAGCCTCGGCAAGGCTGCGAGCCTGGGCCAAGGCTGCCTGTGCAGCATCATAGGCTTCGTTAGCCAGCTTGGCCAGAGTTTAGGCCAGGATGAAAACGGGCGGCCAAACTCGGTCGTCCACCACTCAGGCTTTCGAAGTTGGCTCACTGAAGCATAGTCAGACCACGGACGGGTCTTGGCCCGTGCTTTCATTTGCTGCCGCAGGCGCTTGCCCGTGATCTCCTCCACATTGTAGGCGATAAATCTGTCAAGGAGCGGCCATGCATCCAAGGGCGGCAAGTCACCCAGATCAGGCATGAAGCGCAGCTCCAGATGTGTTAGCCGGGTATGGCCAGCCAACAGATCCAAGTCGCAGAAGTTTCCCCACAAACTCAGTGACGTAAGATTTGGGAACCGGCTTAGACACTCCAGCGAGATAGGCTGTGCCAGCGGTTCGTTCTGGAGCGTCAGGTTGGTAACCTGATGCAGCTCACCCAGGTCGGGCAGCAGGAAGGGAACTCCGTTATCGCGCCGGCTGGTGCGCGGCACAAGTGTCAGAGAGTATGGCATATCCCCTTCGGCCGAGAAGCGTGACAGATCGCCGGACACACTCAGGCGAGAATAATCGAGGTGCTTTGGAAGCTTTAGATGCAGCCGGTTTTCGGATGGGTCCAGCTTGATATGCAAGCCATGCAATTTGGATTGGCTGGCGTCCGCTACTGTATCTGCAGACAGAACCGGTACCCACGTCATTTCTTCAATGGGGCGTTCACGGGCCCAGTCGAGGAAGCCGACGTCGCTGCCTGTGTAGTACAGAAATCGCGGCCAAGGCGAGCCGTCCGGTGTGGCAAAGACCTCAAATACCGTCCAATCGATAGGCGTGTCAGGCTCGACGTGGAGGTTCGCCTTCTTGCCCAATTGTGACGGTCCAATGGAGAGGCTGCCCACGCCAGGCTCAATGACAAGCGTATGGCTGCGAGGGCCTGTCAGGTCGATAGGAAATCGGCCTGCTTCCTTAATAGAACCAGCGGGGGGACGGGCTTGGTCATTATTTGACATTTCTATCATCCTTTCTTTTTAACGCCTGCGTTTCTGCGATAGGTGTCCCAACACAACGCCAAGCGGAGCTTGCAGCCTTCCTTTCTCCGCTTCGACATAAGCCTCCAATAGCGGCCATATATCAAAATCGGTATAAAGGTATAGACTGCCGGCCAGCTCGTCTATTTTCTCATCGTCAAGGTCACTTTGATAGATTTGGTATATTTGAGTCAGGGTTTCAGCTTCTTTATCCGCTGAAATATGGCGCAACGCGTCGATCATTTTGTCAGCATAGTGCCCGGTGCTGTTTCCCATCAGACCGCCAATCCCATTCATCGCCAACTCGGTGTCCATGTCGATGATCCAAATAATATCCTGTATGAATTGCGGATAGGCGGACAGCGCGTCACGGTCAACCGGTTCATCATAAATCCGGAACATAGACTGTATCACATCGTCCGCGCTCATGACGCTAATATTGCTCAAAATTTCGTCAATAAAGTTCATGTGATGCTCCTTTTGCTCACGCTCTCAATTCAATGGCTCAACGCTTTTTCGATTGATTCCCTAACATCATTATTTTTCAACTGGGTGCACGCCTGCTGAAGAATGCCTCTCTGAAGTCTTGCCCCCTGTTACTTCCTGCAATAAATACTTCAAATGGTCCTACAAAATCCAAAGGTTCAACCTGTTCATAAATTACAATTGCTACATTTCTTAGTTGCCGTACCTGTTCCATATCATAAACCTCCCACAAAATAATAAAAGTATTTGGTCTTAGACCAAATACTTTGCCCAGGCGTACGGCATATGAAATATGTGCTTCCTCATGGTTTTCCATGTTTACGCCACACATACCAAATATTTACTCCATTATAATTTGAGTATATAGACAAAAGCAAATGTTTTGGTATACTGCCCGTTCTCCCCTAACATAGTTAGGGCAAACGAATATTTGTAATCAAACTTGGGATAAATTCCCAACATTAACAACTGGCCTTGGACTTTCTATTTATCTTATGAAAAACAACTATACTCAATAACCCACCGAATTCCTTAAAGTAAGAATATTTTCCTGAAGGAACGTTTGATTTTTTTCAATTCCTCTGTTTTTACACCAAACAACTGCGCTGAAAGCATCGTAAATATCATAAAATGGCAGCACTCTTTCCAGAGCCAACATAGGTCGAATCGATTGATAACCTTCAATGAACGGTTTCTTTGTTCTCGGATTGACTTCCCAAATATATCGATTGACTTTTGTAAAATCTATTTCCGACGATCCGCCACGGGCACTCTCGAAATCAATAATGCCAGCAACCTCGTTACCATTCACCAATATATTACCTGGTCTAAAATCCATGTGAACAATGCATGGTCCGTCAGGATCCGGTAAAGCAGAGAAAACTCTATCAAAGTGAAGAATACATCTTTCATACAATTTTGAGTCGAGAATCTCTTTGCATGGCTCTTTCCACTTTTCAAAATTACTTTTGATATATAATCTCCAATTATTTTGATCAAGTAACTTAAAACCATCGGTTACATGGTAACCATACCCAGGGGTTTTAACCTCATGGAGCATAGCATGATATACGCCAATTTGAAAAGAAAGTTTCTCATCAATGTCTCCTGTACAAGGCATACCTTGAATTGCTGAAAGAAGCAGTGCCCCAGTAGTACTTTCATCCCCGTACCAAATGTCCAATACCTTAGGAACAGGTATTACACCCTTTAATGTTTCAAGCATCTGAAATTCACGGAATAGTTTATCCTTGTTAAATGGAATTTTTACAAAAACGTTTTCTCCACTGGCAAGAGTAAGTTTGTATACATCAGAACTAAATGACTCTGGAACATCTTCAACATTCAAGACGTTCAACTTTAGCTTTTCTATAGCTTTTAGAATAGAACTCATATGTAACCTCCTGTTTTGGAGCGATTCTTCCGATTTGTTTCTCTGAATACCGAATCAAATCCAATATCCACATATATCATATTTTTGACCCAGTACCAAAAACTCTTTATCGAGGGGTCATTTTCATTTAGACCGCCATGCCTCTGACCGCGGCACCATCAGATGATGAAAATGGATGGATTTTCAAGGTAGACCCCCATGCTGCTGACCGCGGCACCAT
>NZ_JBQCLK010000059.1:0-12871 GCF_051966115.1 Paenibacillus sp. SAFN-117 | reverse complement strand
TTGGGTTACTTTTCCTGTATGCACCTTTAACCTTTATTCCCATGAATTTTTCGACAAGAACTTTTCACTGTCCAGTTCTTTAATGAGCTAAAATAAAAGCAATTCGGAAGAAATTCATAAAATGCATTTAGGTTATATTAAGAAAAATATATGAATTTTTAGTGAGGGAGGCATACAGCATGAACGAAATCGAGACAATCTACCGACAGTTGTTGAATGCGTGGAACAATCAAGATGCACGAGAAATGGCTGACTTGTTTTCGGAGAGCGGCGAGCTTATCGGTTTTGACGGAAGTCAAGAAATTGGACCGGAAAACATTTTTTCGCACCTTGACCCCATCTTCAGAGACCACCCCACCGCAAAATTCGTTAGTAAAGTTAATGATGTGCGCTTCTTAGGTTCAGAGACAGCATTGTTAAGAGCGATAGCGGGCATGGTTCCCCGTGGACAAACTGATATCAACCCGGACGCCAATGCACATCAGACCCTTGTTGTTAGCAGGAAAGAAGGGAAATGGAAAATCGAACTTTTTCAAAATACCCCTGCTCAGTTTCATGGTAGACCAGAGTTGGTCGAACGTATGACAGAGGAATTACGATCCATGCTATCATGACTCGCTTAAGCGACTCTGAAACAGAGCGTGCAGCTTACATGTATACAGCCCTTTCCTAGTTCTGTCGGAAAGGGTATTTTTATTTTCTAAATTTCTCCATTTGGCAAAGTGTTCCGTATAAAATGAATCCTTTTGGTAAGATAAACAGTATATATACTAAGACTAATTTTAAAGAGGAGAAGACTATGGGGATCTTATCCAGATTTAAAGACATTATGTCCAGCAATATCCATGCTTTTTTAGATAAGGCGGAGGACCCGGAGAAAATGCTGGATCAATACTTACGAAATCTCAGAAGCGATTTAGGCCAGGTAAAGGCGGAAACGGCTTCGATTATGGCGGAAGAACAAAGAAGCAAGAGGCAGTGGGATGAATGCAAATCGGAGATCAGCAAGCTGAAAAAGTACGCGGTTAAAGCTTTGGAAGCCGGGAATGAGGGCGATGCCCGGACCTTCCTGGAGAAAAAGTCTTCTCTGGCTGCGAAAGAAGAGGAGCTGCAAGCAGCCTACAATCTGGCGTCCGCCAATGCGGTTAGAATGAAAGAAATGCATGACAAGCTCGTATCCGATATCGGAGAGCTGGAATCAAAGGCAGCCATGCTCAAGGGCAAAATGGCCGCAGCCAAGGCCTTGAAGAGAATGAATGAAATGGGTTCATCCGTCGCCGGTGCCAATTCATCCATTTCTGCTTTCGGAAGGATGGAGGAGAAGGTGAACAGGGCATACGACGAGGCTGAGGCGTTGGCCGAATTAAGAAAGGATCCGGCAGACGAATTCGAGGAGTTAACGGAGAAATACGAGGAAAGTAACGATGTGGAAGATGAGTTGGAGGCCCTCAAAAAGGAACTTAAAAACAATAAAGAATAATCGCACGAAGCTTCACCGGATCGGGTTTCTTCATTCCAACTGAAAGTGTTAAAATGAAGGAATAAGCTGTAGCTGTAGCTACAGCTTTCATAATGAAAGGCATTGAGCGAGGTGACACAGGGGATGGTTATCCATTACAAATGTCCCAACTGCGGCGATGATATGGCATTCGACAGCGATTCGGGAAGGTTAACCTGTCATAGCTGCGGAAGACAGGATAGAATAGAGGAATTTTCCGAAGATTTCATAACAACGACGTTTTCTGACGAGGACGCCCACGAATATCACTGCGACAATTGCGGCGCCATATTGATTACAGAGGCGGAAACAGCGGCTACGACGTGCAGCTTCTGCGGAGCGGGTGTTGTGCTTGGGGACCGGTTATCGGGGGCATTGGCTCCAGCCAAGGTTATTCCATTTACCATTAGCAAGGAACAAGCGATGGCTGCATTTCGCAGATGGTGTAAGAACGGCAGGCTAACTCCTAAAGGTTTTATGACAGCGGATAGGGTTAAGGGGATTACAGGAATGTACATTCCCTTCTGGTTGTATGATTTAAACACGAAAGCGAAGGTAAGTGCCGATTGTACGAGGGTGAGGCAATATACAAGCGGTAATTATATATATACAGAGACGAAACATTATGATGTGTATAGAGATATTGATCTGAATTATGTTAAGGTTCCCGTGGATGCCTCCAAAAAAATGAATGATGAATTAATGGATAAATTAGAGCCGTATGATTACAGCCATTTGAAAGATTTTAAAACACCGTATCTGGCAGGATTTATCGCCGAGAAATACAACTACAATGACGAGGAGCTCCTACCCCGGGTTAAAGCAAAAATCCAAAAATTCATTGATTCCTATATTAGCTCAACCATCTCCGGCTATACTACAGTCCGATATAGAAGCAGACAAATCGATACCAAGAAGACAAGCAGCCATTACGTTCTTCTCCCTGTCTGGATGGTATATTATGATTACGGTAAAGCCGTGCACACTTTTGCGATGAACGGCCAGACGGGCAAGGTCGTCGGTAAGCCTCCGATCAGTTACGGTAAGGTCGCTCAATGGTTCGGCGGCATTGCTGCCAGTACCTTCATAGCGCTAAAACTCATCTCCTTAATGATGGGAGGCGAGATATGGTGAATGGAAGAACGGCTTTAAAAGCGATTATGCTTTGCTTGGTAATCATTCCTTTTTTTCTATCTGCAGTAAATATTTCGCAGGCTGCCGCGGAGTCCAAACCGAAAGTTTATGATTTCGCCAATCTGTTGACCGAGACGGAAGTGGAAGAGCTTGAAGCGATGGCCGATAAGTATGGAGCGAAGAGAGAGACCGAATTTATCATATTAACGACCAAAGATACGGAAGGCAAAGACGTCGTTAAGTATATGCAGGATTTTTACGACGACAAGGCACCGGGGTATGATAAACCTCATGGCAATACAGCCATACTGACGGTTGATATGCAGCATAGAGAAGTGTATTTGGCAGGCTTCTATAAAGCGAAGTTATATCTGGATGATTCCAGGCTGGATTTAATCCGTAACAAAATAACACCGGATTTGTCCAACGGGGATTATTATCTTGCCTTCAGCAAGTTTATAAAGACCTCTTATAAATACATGGGGATAAAGCCCGGTGTCAACCCGGAAAATATTCTCTTTACACTATGGTTTCAACTAGCCGCCTCCTTGGCTGTAGGGGGAGCTGTAGTCGGAGTTATGCTGTACAACTCGGGAGGTAAAGTCACTGTAAATGAAGGGACTTACCGGGATTTCCAAAACTCCAGAGTTCGTGAGCAGCGCGACGATTATATACGGACAACGGTCACCAAACGCAGGAAACCGTCCTCGAACAGCAGCAGCGGAGGCGGTGGCGGAGGGGGAGGAACGACCAGCGGGGGTCATTCTCATAGCGGAAGCAGAGGAAGCTTTTAAGAATCCTAATCATACGGAAGGGAATGAGAAAAGAGATGTCCTTTTTTAGAAATCAATTTGCTAATGTAGTGGAATGGGAAGAGTTTAGAGACGATATGATTTTCTGGAAGTGGAGCAATCGGGAGATCAAGAAAGGGAGCCGGCTTATTATCCGTCCCGGCCAGGATGCCATATTTATTAACAACGGTAAAATAGAGGGGATATTTCATGACGAGGGCGATTATAACATAGCTTCGGAAATTATCCCTTTTCTGTCCACGCTCAAAGGCTTCAAGTTTGGTTTTAACAGCGGCATGAGAGTAGAAGTGCTGTTCGTCAACACGAAGGAATTTACCGTAAAATGGGGCACGAAAAGTGCGATTCACATTCCGACCCCGCAGCTTCCCGGAGGGCTGCCGATTCGCGCCAATGGAACGTTTAATTTTAAGGTGAATGATTATGTGGCTCTAATTGATAAAATTGCCGGGGTTAAAGAAAGCTACTTTGTCGATGACATCAAGCTTAGAATGACCTCGATCCTCGATCAGCTTCTTATGAAGTGGATCTCGAAGGAAGGCAAGGACATGTTTAACCTGCAGGCCAATGCTTTCGAAATTGCCCAAGGGATCAGGGAAGATATGGATATGCAGATTATAAACGATGGAATTACCATCACCGGCTTTAATGTCATGAGCTTCAATTATCCGGAAGAAATTCAAGAGATGATCACGAGGACCGCTTCCCACAGCATGGTTGGAGAGCTCCAAAGATACCAGCAGATTTCCATGACCGACGGGATTGCCTCCGGCAAGGTTCAGGGCGGCGGTGCGGCATCCGATATGGCCGGCATGATGATGGGTATGAATATAGCCAATGAAATGCTGAAGAACATGAATAAAGGCAAAAACACGACCGATCAGCCGGCACCGTCCGCCCCTCCCGCACAGGCAAATAATGATGAATCCGACAACACTGACGGCGGCAAACAGAAGCCGAACTTCTGCCCAAATTGCGGAACAAAGACGAGCGGCGGCAACTTCTGCTCCAATTGCGGACACAAGCTGGTCTAATGATTATATTCCTAAGGATCATATACAACACAACCTCGAAGCCTTCCCTGCCTTATGGGGAGGCTTTTTCCGTATTGTTCCCCCATTAAGGAACGGAACACACTATATCTGTTTTTATATTTCACGGTAAACGCGCAAGTGCAAAGGAGGACGATAGCCGGTTATCCTTGGCTGGCGGAAGCGCTGCTTATCTTATAGTTTATATGCACCAATAAGCTCCATCTTCAATAAACTGTGTTATGTGCCCATTTCGGTTGGTTTATGGGAATATTGCAGGGAGAGGTGTCAAGGGTATGAATTTATTTGAAAAGGAAGAGCTGATCCGGCAGGCTGGCCCGGAATTGGAAAATCGCTCAGCCGAATACGTCCTGGCATGGGCAGTGGAACGTTTTCCTAACATCACCCTGGCTTGCAGCTTCGGGGCGGAGGATGTTGTGTTAGTGGATCTGCTGAATAAAGTCAGTCCCCGCACAGATATATTCTATCTGGATACGGACCTTCACTTCCGTGAAACCTATGAGACCAGGGACCGGTTGGAAGAGCGGTATGGCAAAGCATTCGTACGGGTGAGTCCCAAGCTTAGCCTGCAGGAGCAGGCCGAGGCGTATGGAGAGAATCTGTGGTCGGTTAATCCGAACCAGTGCTGCCTTATTCGCAAGGTAAATCCACTGGCCGAAGTGCTGAGCAAATATGAGGCCTGGATTACCGGAATCCGAAGAGAGCAGGCTCCGACCAGGGCCAATGCGGGCAAAATTGAGTACGATGTCAAATTCGGACTGATTAAGTTCAATCCGCTGGCTGATTGGAAATCTGAGGATGTGTGGAATTATATCCGCACGAACCGGATTATCTACAATCCTCTGCATGATTCAAATTATCCAAGTATAGGGTGTGAGAAATGTACTCGTCCGGTCCGGCCGGGAGAAGACCCGAGAGCGGGACGGTGGTCCGGCTTCCAGAAGACGGAATGCGGGCTGCATAACGATTCTGTTGGTGTTGAACTGCAGAAGTGACCAAACGGGAGGAACATACATGAAACTGGCTTATGAAGCTCATGGCGGACCGTTAGTAGATCGAAGAGTTAGTGGAGAAGAACGAGAAAGGCTGCTGCAGGAGGCTGCCGGGTTGGTTAAGGTCCCTATCCATTCCCGCACTTTGTCGGATCTCGATTTGATCGCCGTGGGGGCGTTCTCTCCGTTAGAAGGCTTTATGACGAGAGACGATTATCAATCGGTTATTGAGCGGATGAGGTTGAACAATGGAGTGGTATGGAGCCTTCCCATTACACTTGCGGTAGAAGAAAAATACTTATCCCAGATATCTATAGGGGAAAACATAGCGCTAACCGGGGCGGACGATGGGGTCATCTATGCAGTGCTGGAGGTCAAGGATATTTACAAGGTCGATCAGAAAGAGGAGGCCAGACAGGTTTTCCTGACCGACAGCGAAGAGCATCCCGGAGTCGCCAAGCTGTATGAACAGCCGGCAGCTTATGTGGGCGGCCCTGTGAGGGTTCTTAACCGCAAGCCGATTAACGAATACAGAGAGTATTATTTTGACCCGGAGGAGACCCGCCGAATATTTGCAGACAAAGGGTGGAAGACCGTGGTCGGTTTCCAAACGCGTAACCCGGTTCATCGTGCTCATGAATATATCCAAAAGAGCGCCATGGAAATCGTGGACGGGCTGTTCCTTAACCCGCTTGTAGGAGAAACGAAAGCCGACGATCTGTCCGCCGATGTACGGATGAGAAGCTATAAGGTGCTGCTTGAGAATTATTATCCCAAGTCTCGTGTCTTCCTCGGCGTCTTCCCTGCCGCCATGCGTTACGCCGGCCCACGGGAAGCGGTCTTTCATGCCATCGTTCGCAAAAACTTCGGATGCACGCATTTCATCGTCGGGCGGGATCATGCAGGGGTTGGAAATTATTACGGCACTTACGATGCCCAACTGATATTTAAACTATTTCAACCGGAGGAGCTGGGAATAAGCCCATTGTTTTTCGAGCACAGCTTTTATTGTACGCGCTGCGAAAATATGGCCTCCGCCAAAACATGTCCTCATGATCCGCAGGATCATCTTCATTTATCGGGTACTAAAGTCAGGGAACTGCTGAGGAACGGACAGCATCCACCCAAGCAATTCACCCGGCCGGAAGTGGCGGAGGTGCTAATTCAAGGGATGGCGGAGCAAATAAACAGCCGCTAAGTCGTGCTGGAATGCCTGTCATAATTGTCCACCCCCGTCCATATGATTAAACAAGAGTCAGCGGATATAGGGGTGGATTTATAATGCGAAAGTTCAGGAAGAGAGTCATCTTCTGGATTACCTTAAACGGCGGGTTAAAAATATTACTATCGGCATGGGTAGTTCTAATGATGGTATTCCTGTTTACCACCGAGCTGCCTTCCACCAAGACCTGGTCTTATTGGACCATGCCGCTGTCGGGTAAGGTTATAGCGGTGGACGCCGGACACGGGGGGCCGGACGGGGGGGCCACGAGCAAGAACGGGCTGGTGGAGAAGGACATTAATCTGGCCATTTCCTTATATTTGCGTGATTATCTTCAGCAAGCCGGAGCGATTGTCATTATGACGAGAGAGACAGACCGTGATCTGGCCAGACCGGAAACGAAAGGGCTTAGCAAGCGTAAGACCGAGGATTTACTGAAGCGAGCTGAAATCATTACGAAGCAGAAGGCGGATTTATTGGTCAGCATTCATCTGAACAGCATCCCCTCCGCTAGGTGGAGAGGAGCTCAAACCTTCTATTATCCCCAGGGACATGCTGACGGCAAATGGTTGGCCACCCATATCCAGAATGAAATCAGAGCGAATTTGCAAAATACGGACCGAGTGGCCCAGACCGTCGAGACCATATATTTGTTAAAAGCGACGAGCGTTCCGAGTGTTCTGGTGGAAGCGGGTTTCCTATCCAATCCGGAGGAAGCCAGGCTGTTAGGGAACGAGGATTACCAGAAACAATTGGCCGCTTCGATTTATCAGGGCATTCTGAGATACTATTCGGGGGAAAAAGTTGGTGACACCTGATTATTATTGATATAATAACTTTAGATACGATAATGACGGATATAGAGGTGAACTATGGTATCCAGGGAGCAAGTCATCGAAGCGTTAAAGCATGTACACGATCCGGAATATCATCGTCCGGTTACCGAGTTAAATTTTATTAAAGATGTCATGGTCAAAGAGGATAGAGTTGCCCTTACCTTCGTCCTTACATCGGAAGACGAAACGCTGAAGAAGCAGTACCGTCAAGATGTAGAGGAAGCGATGGAGGGGCTCGGCATCAGCAATGTGCATATCCGGTTCCGTCTAATTAACCAGTATGAGCGCGAGGAGCTCGAGGCCAAGGCCCAATCTGGGGACAGCAGCAGGAGCTCAGCCAAGCAGGAAATTCCCACTCATGCGCCGAAGGCGGGACAAGCGCCGCTTCTCGGACCCGATTCCAATGTACAGTTTATCGCGGTGGCCAGCGGTAAGGGCGGGGTAGGCAAGTCGACCGTGACGGTCAATCTGGCTGTTGCTCTGGCACGTCAAGGCAAACGGGTCGGAATTATCGATGCGGATATTTACGGTTTCAGTGTACCCGATATGATGGGTATCGAGGAAAGGCCGCAGCTCGTTGACAAAAGGATTATTCCGGTAGAGCGGTTCGGTGTCAAAGTTATCTCCATGGGCTTTTTTGTCGAGGATAATGCCCCGATAATTTGGAGAGGTCCGATGCTTGGCAAAATGCTAAGAAATTTCTTCTCCGAAGTGGATTGGGGAGAGCTGGATTACATGATTCTGGACCTGCCGCCGGGTACCGGAGATGTAGCGCTAGATGTTCATCAGATGATTCCGCACAGCAAGGAGCTGATCGTGACGACTCCTCATGCGACGGCCGCATTCGTAGCGGCGCGGGCCGGAGCAATGGCGCTTCATACCGATCACGAAATTCTCGGTGTTGTCGAGAACATGGCGTATTATGTAAATAAGGACGGAGAGAAGGACTATATTTTCGGAAGAGGTGGCGGGGCGAAGCTGGCGGAGGAGCTGCATACAGAGTTGCTTGCCCAGATTCCGCTTGGAGCACCGGACAATCACATTTCCGAGCCTGATTTCTCCCCATCGGTATATAAAGCGGACAGCGAAACCGGGAAGCTGTATGCCGAAATGGCCGAAGCCATTATTGGAAAGTTAGGATAAACGTGACTTGGCTGATCAGGGCTAATGCGCAATGCATTAGCCCTGGTCAATTATATACATAGGAATTTGTAAATTCGGGGTATTGATTCGTTAATTGAATTATGAACCGGATTGTTGATCTCCGCCCTGATCTCCTCCACCTTGATCTCCGCCGCCCTGATCTTCTTGGCTCTTTTCTTCTTTATTCCCCTTCTGCCCCTGCTTGCCTTTCCCGCCTTCCTTCGGTTTCATTTCTTCCTCAATGGCTTTACTGAACAATTGCATCAATTGATCGCGGAACAAAGGACTTTGCATCGATTCCTCTATAATTTTCATCGTTTGCTGCCGATATTGGGTGCTTTTCATGGTGTCCATGATCAGCTTTTCGAACTGCGAGTTCTGCATCAATTCCAGCATCTGCTGCTGATATTCGGGATCCTTCATCAAGTCCTTGGTCAGCTGCTTATTATATTTTTGAATCGATTTGGCAAAATCTGCGGCAAATTTAGGATCGGTCATCGTCTTCTCGATCAGGTGGGCGTTATTAGGATCGGTTAGCACGTCTTTAACGGCCATCTGAATCTGCTGTCCTTCACCGGTTGACAACAGCTTCATGGTTGGATCCTGATTTTTGGACGCCGCTTGCTGGACCGCTTTCTGTCCTTCTTCCGAATTGAGAATGTCAAGCATCATGGACTTTATGTCCTTATAACTTTGTTGGTTCTGACCCGACTGTTCATTTTGCGTTCCGCAGGAAGTAAGGAGAAGAACGATACAAAATAAAGCAGGGAGGATGCGGAAATGTCGATGTATCATGGCAAAATGGCTCCCTTCCTGGATTGTAAAATTATTATGTGTGAAATCCGGCGAATTATGTTGATGGGCATTAGCTTTTTGTTGTAAACGTTGGTACAATTATGGTTGAATGTTTTTATCGCCATATAGGATTTTGAATGGTTTCGGATGAAGGCTTACAAAGTTCTATACTGGGGTAACCAATAAAAAATTAGGGGATCTGAGGAAAGACCTGCTGGAGGCGAACATGGCTTGACTTTGAGAAAATGGTTCCATCTATTTTGGACTACATTATTATTGGGGACGGCGGCTTCTTTAGTTGTTGGGCTTGCCCTTGTCGGAATGACTGAGGACTTCCATTTTTTGGAAGTTTGGCAAGCCGGCTTTAATTGGGAAACTATTATTTTCATAGTGTTGGCGGGGGCTACCATCAGTGTCGTTAGTCAAATGGGTTTCTTTGCATATTTGATTACCCGATACATTGCGATGGGGTTCCTTAGAAGCAAATTTCTCTGGGATGTGCTGCAAATTCTTCTGGTAGCCATTGTATACTTCGATATGATTTATTTGACTTATACCAGCTTCGCTGCTGAAGGTGAGTCGGTATTTCCGTATTTTATTTTACCTACGGTATTGATCGTGCTTTCCTCGCTGGTATCCTGGTGGAAAATGAAGGAAACGAACAAGAGCGCATTTATCCCTACGTTGTTCTTTATGTTTAGTGTAACGATATTGGAGGCACTTCCGGCTCTGAAGCTCAATAATACGCCTTCGCACATCTTTATGCTGACCCCGCTGCTGATATCGAATACATGGCAAATCATGCAGCTTCACAAACTGGTGGGCGACAAAAAAGAGGCTTCCGCAAAAGCCTCCTGATTGCAAAGGATTCATCCATCGGGAAATATGATGCGCCGCCTTGACAAGGCCTGACCTGAATTGGAGTTGGTCAGGTCGTTTTATCTTCTACAGGCTGTTTAGAGACCTGTGCCTGCTCCATGAGCTGGGTTACCGTCACAAATTGATAGCCGTCCGCCTTGAGCCGGTCAATAATAACAGGCAGAGCTTCGTGCGTTTGCTTAACTGAATCGCTGGCATGCATAAGGACTATATCCCCGGGATGGGCTTTGTCAAGAACACGGTTTACAATATTATCCGTTCCGATGTTCTTCCAGTCCAAGGAGTCGGTATCCCACTGAATCACTTTATATTTCAGTTCATCGGCGATCTTAAGCACCCTTTTGTCAAAATCTCCGTTCGGCATACGGATTAAATTAGGCTCTTGACCTATTGCTTCGGAGATGATTTGGTGAGCGGTTTGAATTTGCTTGCGAATCTCCTCATCGCTTAACCCGCTGTAATTGGTGTGTTTATGGCCATGGCTGCCAATTTCAAATCCCGCTTCTTTAATTTTTTTCACAATTTCCGGGTTTCCTTTGGCCCAAGGCGAGGAGATGAAGAAGGTCGCATTCGTAACTCGCTTCTCCTTCAATACATTGAGGATGGGTTCCGCTCTTTTGTCCCCCCAACTGATATCGAAGGTTAAGGCAATTAATTTTTTCTCGGTCGGAATACTGTAAATAGCGGCCGGTTCATTCTGGGAGAAGACAGATATGTTACCTTTTTCCGCATAAATAATACCGGCGGCGAAGATGACTGCGACGAAGATGGTCAAGTATTGCTTAATTTTTTTCCCGTTTAACACATAAAAATAATTCACCGAGGAAACCTCCTTTTAAGCCTTGTCGTCACCTTAGGGAAGGCTTGGAATACTTGTCTAATCCAAATGTATGCTAGTACCATATGAACTTATGTCTAAACTTCTTGAAAAAAGAGAGATTCATTTTAGACAGACGTCGGATAATAGGCCTATCAAGTTAAGAGGGGAAATCGGAAATTCTGGGCTAAACGAAGGAACAACGATCAGAGTGGGAATCTTAGGCAAGTTTCTCTAAAAAGCAAACTTATCCTAGTGATAGAGGGCAGAAAATACGGGAGCGGCTGTGAAACGAATTTGAAAAAGGGGATTGATTTATGAGCTTTTCAGCATTGTTCAAGCATTTTAAAGAAATGAAGCATTATTTTATTGCTTCCACACTTGTCTTTGCCGTCGGAATATGGATGGGATACAGTTCCCCGGATTCCTTCGGCACGATCATTAATGGCCAATTGGATCGGTTGCAGGGAACAGTCGGTGGATTGATGCAGCAAGATAACATGCAGTGGCTGCTCTTTTTATTTATTCTAATGAACAATACATTTTTATCTATCGCAATCATTTATTTGGGAGCGTTCTTTGCCTTGGTCCCTCTTTATTTTTTAGTTTCAAACGGCATGCTAATGGGGTATTTAGCTTTAGGCAATACAAATGGCCAAGATTGGTGGCTATTTTTCAAGTCAATAGCACCGCATGGCATCATTGAGATTCCAGCCATTCTCCTGGCGGGCGCATATGGAATTCGTTTCGGATTCCTGATGGCAGAAGGGGTCCTGACTTTCCCGAGTCTGCGTAGAAGAGCTATAATGCGCAATAAATTGTATGTATTCTTGAAGCGAACCATTCCGCTGATCGGCGTTGTCGCAGGGATGCTGCTTGTGGCCGCTATTGTGGAAAGCACAATCACCTTATGGCTCGTGACCAGGTGACGGATTATCTGGCATAACTTCTTAAGGAGAGGCTTCACTTTTTGGGATTCGAGAAAACGTTGCTGCCCTGTTTGTTATACAACGTTCTTGTCTATATCTGTCCTATCCGGATAACCCGAAATGAGCAAATATGAAATCCCCCGCCGTGATCTTGCCACAATAATGCTCAACAAAAAAATCTCCAAATGAATTCATAAAACTAGCAAATTGTGTGCATAACATTAAAGCGGTGCGAAATCCGTTATTAGGTCTTTCCTGTGGAATGGCTTTTTAACATAAAGGGTGAAAGGGGTTTGAATATGCTCGGGTTTCTGTTTAACGAAAGAGAATGCAGGGAATTAGACTATGTGCTGCGTAAGGAACTGGATGAAATGTTATTCGATTTAAAGGATGAGGAAATGAATGCCGAGCTGAAGAGCGCCATTGAATCCAGGTATAACGTTGTGTTTCGCATGTATGCCCGGCTGGCTTCGCCTAAAGAAATCTCCAGGTACGCCAGAAACCGGATCTATCAGTAGGGAATTTGCTGAATATTTTAAATTAATTTAAAACAAAAAGAGCTATTGACTACTCCTAATGTATGTGATAAATTATTCTTCGCCGCTTCGAATGGCTTGTCCCGATAGGCAAGCCTCGGCAAGAATGGCAAAATTTTTTTGAGAAAAAAGCTTGCATTAACAGCGTGTTCTATGATATATTAAAAGAGTCGCTGTTAAAGAACGGCGGCACAGAAAAAAGCAGCATTGCCCTTTGAAAACTGAACAA
>NZ_JBQCLK010000058.1:0-13830 GCF_051966115.1 Paenibacillus sp. SAFN-117 | reverse complement strand
AACCTCCGTCAAAGTATGTAAAAAATACTTCGACGAAGGTCATTGGAAATCCTTGTTAGTTAATTGGTCAGCCGTAGAAAAAAAAGGACCACAGTTCCCCGCAGCAGTTGGAGCCCGGACACCCATCCTATGGCCCGACTTCATTTCTATCACATTCGATAATAATATCAATTTTGTTTATGATTCCATTCATTGCTGCACATGCTTGGCGCAATTAAACAGCTCGCAGTCCCATTTCGAGCCGTCATAGCGGACAATCGTAATCGATGTATTATGAAAATGCACATCCACGTTCACATGAGGTATCAGGCTTCTGACCGTTAGTCCGATTAACGCCCCGTGGCTGACGGCCAGTATATTTTTGCCCCGGGCACTCTCTATTAGCTCGGACAGGAAGGAAGTTCCCCGGCCAACGATAGAGCGCTCCTCTTCAATTCCGAGGGGCAGCTTCTCCCACTGCTCTCCCCACCGGGCGATCCTTTCCTCCGGAGTCGTCCCCTCAATTTCACCTTTATGCATTTCCCTCAAGCGCGGGTCGGTCCGTACCGGCACTCCTATTGCTTCGGCCACAATATCCGCTGTTTCCTTAGCCCGCGAAAGATCGCTGGAGAAGAGACAGTCCCAAGGCTCCGTTCTCAAGCGCTCGGCCAGGTACCGGGCCTGCCGCCTCCCCCGGTCATTGAGAGGAATATCACTCTGGCCCTGTGCCCTTCTCTCCGCATTCCACACCGTCTCTCCATGTCGTATAAATCCGATTCGTGTCATCATTCGCTTATTCCCTTTCCGTTTTATGGTATATGTTACCACATAACTGAACGCTTTTGGCCGGAACCAGTGGAATTTTCGTTCAAGTTTGAATTTTCCGAAGATAGCTGACGGCACTAATCATTTTTCTGCTGATCCATTGGTAAGAGCCTGGGCAAAAGAGTATAATTTTCTTTAACAGGTTGAAACTTAAAGGGTCTTACTTGCAATAGCATTAGGAAATTACATCATCTTACGGGAGAATTGAACATGGACAAAACCGAAGCAAGTATCCAGGAATGGCGCCGATTGTTCGAAGCGGCTATAAAGTTTAAGCAGCAGGGATGCTGGAATTGGATGACGAACGAGGATTATTTCGCGATAACGGACCCCGAGACCGGTGAAATCGGATATTGTGTCCCCCTTGGTGCGGGAGGGATGGATTATGGTCTGAATGTGTACCGGGGTCCTCAAGCCGGGGCTTTCCTTAGAGACATTGTACAAAGTTATGGGGTGGACAAGGATACTAAAGAGTCAATGTTTACTACTGACGCCATATCCGTAAACTTCGAAGATCGGGATCAATTAGACAAAAAGGATTTGGGTCTTATTCGCGAACTAGGTTACAAATTTCGAGGCTCCGGCGAATGGCCGCTGTTCCGCAGCTATAAGCCCGGACTTCAACCTTGGTATTTGGATAAGCAAGAGGTCAGATTCCTCACTGTTGCGTTAGAGCAAGCATTCGTGGTCGCGGAACGGTTTCGTGAAAATCATGAGCTAAATTTCGAACGCGACGAAACCGAGTACGGCTCTGGGGAGAAACGCCTTCACCTTGTCCCGCAAGCAACGAAGAATGGCATCGTCTGGCAGGATCATTGGCTGCCCTGGCATCCGAAAGGGGAACTGATCGAGCCCTATCTTTATCCGGATGAAATTCGTCTGCGTCAATTGAAGAAGACAGTCAGAAAATCGAAGGAAATCTGGGAAGCAGACTTCATGTTCGCCGATATTCTTATAGGCAAGAGAGGAGAAAGAGGCCAATATCCTCGTCTTTGCCTATGGGTTAACGGAACAAGCGGCATCATTCTCGGAGCGGAGATAGTGGAAAATATAGATTGTCGACAGCAGTTTGTGGATCAGTTGCTCCATCTGCTGGAATCAACGAAATTGAAGCCGTCCCGAATCCACGCGGCCTCCAACAAAGCATTCCTGGCGTTGAAGGATACCGCTGAGAAGCTTGGGATTCCCATCGTTTATAACCCGATGTCGTTGGCCTTGCTCCATGCTCAAGAAGCTATCCAAAGCAGCTTCTAGCCCTCGGGCTATCGGCTCCTACTACCCTAAATAAAATCAGGCTCCATAAGTATGTCGATCCCACCGCACGGATGGTCTGCAATGTGATCCCGGGGGCCGACCATCCGCCATGCAGCACTGCAGCGCACACCTCCCCGGCGTGCGCTGCGTTCCCTGCTTATTTAGCTTTCGCCCAGCGGTCATAGGCCGCCTGATGGATTTTGACCAGTTCGTCGACCTTCAGTTTCTTCATGGTGCTTACATAGTCGTCCCAGCCTTGTTCAATGGAGATCTCCCCCGATACAAATTTCGCCTCCATCTGTTTAAGATAAGTATCGATGTCGGGCTTGATCGTGCTGTAAGTTGTCTGCTCGTCAACCGTAAAATATATTTGCGGGAAGGGGACTTTGGCATAAGGCAGATATTCCTCTTCCACCCAACCCGAAATCGTATGGATCGTCGGGTTATCCTCCTTGATAAAAAACTCCTGGTCAATCACCATCGGAACATTCGAGCCTGCCCCCGGGGCATCCTGCGCATTGGCTTGGGTCGTGTTCATTCCTTCAGGGGCCAGCAGGGTCCACTTCGTCTTCCCTTCATCCACCCACTTCCAGTTCTCCCCTTCCACCCCTAAGCGGGCAAGAATCGTTCCCTCCTCCGAGTAGAGGTAATCCACCCAGCGCATGGTCGCTTCCGGATGTTTGTTTTTATTGGTAATGGCAAAACGGCCCCGCTTGATTTCAGATACTTTGGTCACCAGCTTTTCTTTATTGGTCGGACTCGTCAGCGCAGGCAGCAGCGGGTAATTGGCCGCTTCCGTCACGTCGGTAAATCCGACCATGACAATGGGCCAGGTCGGGAAGATGCCGACTTTATCGGCCGCTCCCTTGGCCACATACTGCTCCCAGGTATGAGAGAAGATTTGAGGGTCCAACAATTTTTCCGTATATAAACGGTTCAAGAAGGTTAAATACTCCTTGTACTCCTCCTGGATAAAAGCGTAGTGTACGGTGCCGTCCCGTTCAAAAATGCCATTGGATTCTGAGATCCCGAAGTTGGGCAGCAGCGAATACCGGAGCTCCGCTACGCTGGAGGCGGAGAGCGGAATCTCATCCGCCGTGCCATTCCGATTGGGGTCCTGTTCCTTAAATTGTTTCAATAAGACGTACAGCTCATCTATAGTGGAAGGCCTTTCTTCGCCCAGATTTTTCAGCCATTGACCGTTCATCCATATTAACGGAGTTTGGGAATGGCTCAGATTATCCAGCCCGGGCAAAGCGTAGATATGGCCGTCCGGGGCCGTAATGGAAGCTTTAAGATCCGGGTGCTTCTCCATCACTTTCTTCAGATTCGGGGCATACTGCTCAATCAGATCCTCCAGCGGGATAAGCAGCCCTTGGGAGCCGTATTCGACCTCTTCATTGGCCGTCAGATTGGCGCCGAAGAATACATCCGGAAGCTCCAGACTGGCGAAGGCCAGCTGCTTCTTCTGTTGAAACTGCTCCGATGTGGAATTTTTGAATTTAAAGGAGATGTTGGTCTTCTCCTGCATTTCTTCGAAGAAGGCCATGTTCTCCCAATTCGGCTGCAAAGGCGAGCTTTGCGCCATCATTTCCAATGTGATCGGTTCATTGACGATAGGAAACCCCGTTTCGTTCAAATTGCCGGACTTCCCGCCGGAGCCTTCCTCCGATTTCGAACAGCCCGCGAAGACGGAGCCGGTTAACAGAAGTGCCGCCGCCGAAGCCAAAGCGATTTTGCTGCGCATGACATTTTCCCCCTCCTAAATTTGAGAAATCGTTCGGGGCATGACCGGCCCCAATTGCTTGAGACGGATTATTCCTTGATCGAACCGATCATGACACCCTTTATGAAAAAGCGTTGTAAAAACGGGTAAACGATAAGAAGGGGAGCAGCCGAAACAATCATCACCGCGTACTTGATCACGTTAGCTATTCTGGCCTGCTCGCCAATGGCTTCGGGATTGGCCCCTTGGATCATAAGTTCTGCCGTCATCTCCTGCTGGATGAGAATATCCCGCAGAATTAGCTGCAGGGGGAAGAGCTCCCGGTCGGATAAGAAGATCAAGCCCGCAAAATATTGATTCCAGTGCCCCACCCCATAAAATAAGGCCATTACCGCAACGATGGGTGCCGATAACGGAAGGACAATTTGAAAGAACGTTCGGAACACCGACGCGCCGTCAATCTCCGCCGCCTCTTCCAGCGCCCGCGGAATCGTCACTCGGAAGAAGGTCATCGTCACGATAATATTCCATACGGATGCCGCCCCCGGAATGACCATCGCCCAGATGGTATTGATCATGCCGAGGTCTCTCACCAGAAGATAGGTCGGGATGAGGCCGCCATCGAAGAACATCGTGAAGATCAGCAAGCCCATGATGGCTACTCTGCCGACAAGCTCTTGCCGGGCCAGGGCGTAGGCACAGGGCAGGGTGACCGCCAGGTTGATCAACGTCCCCAGCAGCGTATAGAAGATCGTGTTGCGGTACCCGTTCCAGATCTCTGTGCTGTTAAAGACCCGGACAAACCCTTCGAAGGTGATGCCTTTCGGAATCAGCCACATTCTGCCCGAGTTCACATAACTCGGATCGCTGATAGAGGCGCTCAGTATGTAAATCAACGGGTAAGTGATAATGAGGATGAAGAACCAAACCAGTGCCTTGTTGGCTATGTCGAAGATTCGATCGGACCTTGCTTCTTTTATCATAGGAGGGCTCCTTTACCATAAACTCGTACCCGTTCTGCGGGCGAGACGGTTAAAGAATAGAAGGATGACGAAATTGACGACGGAATTAAACAGTCCCACTGCGGTGGAATAGCTGTACTGCCCGGACAGAATCCCAATCTCGTAAACGTAGGTTTGAATGACCTGGGAGGACTCCAGGTTCAGCGGGTTTTGCATCAGCAGTATTTTCTCGAACCCGATCGACATCATGCTTCCCATGTTTAAGATCAATAGAATAATAATCGTCGGCAGAATTCCGGGAATATTGATATGTCTTATGCGCTGCAGCCTGGATGCGCCGTCCACCTTGGCCGCCTCATGGAGTTGGGGATCGATTCCGGCCAGCGCCGCGAGGTATATGATGGCTCCCCATCCGAGGTTCTGCCATTCTCCGGAGAAGACAAAGATCGTTTTGAACCAGGCCGGGCTCGTCATAAAGTTAACCGGTTCCAAACCAAGCCATTGAAGAAAGTGATTGACTATCCCGGTATCCGGATCCAGGAAGGCGATGATCATCCCGACAAAAACAACTACGGAAATAAAGTGGGGAGCATAGGTGATCGTTTGGGCAATTTTCTTGAACGAGCCGGATTTCAATTCGTTAAGCGATAGCGCGACAAGGATGGATACGGGGAACAAAGCCAAGCCGTACAAATTAATGGATAGAGTATTCCAAATCAAGTCCCAGAAGAAATAGGAGTCAAAAAAACGTATGAAATGATCGAATCCGACCCAATCGCTGCCCAGAATTCCTTTCGCGGCTACAAAATTTTTGAAGGCGATTTGAACACCGTACATGGGATAATATTTAAAGATTAAAAAATAGATTAAGGCAGGAGCGAGCAGGACATATAGCTGCCAATATTTCAGCATTCTCTTCAGCTTAGGATGGTTATGCCGGGGCTGCGGTGTCGGTAGAGCCTTCCCTGCAGGATTTATGGCGGCATGCGCTCCCATATTTGTGCGGTTCTGTCCATTCATGCTTTATCGCTGCCCCTCTCTTATCGACGGACGATAATCCTCGACAGAAATATATTCCGGACGGCCTTGGACGCCAGCCTTTAGCCGGATGAATGTGGATTCACGGCCCGCTTCAGCATACTTATGGGCTGCATCATAGGCTGCATCATAGGCTGCATCATAGCCCGCTTGATTTTCGCCATCTCCGCAATGCGCACCCGACACGACTAAATGCATTTCCATTCCTCCCGTTGTTGTAATCCGCCCTTTCCCGGTCACTACAAAATGTTTGCGCTGCCAATTTTGCTTGCGAGGCCTGCCTATTATTCAAATATACGTTGTACTTAGAAAAAAATTATTCGCGAAAGCCAATTTTTTTTAAAACAAATTTACATGGTTAGGGAGGTTAAATACTTGGCAATTAGTCTCGGGAATGAATCCTTATGCGATTACAAATTCCTTCGAAAACACAGTTTTTCCGGATCGAACTCGAACGCTCGAGGGAAAAGCCTGCGATTATACAGCACTTTCGGTATGGAAGCCGACTGTTTTTCACTGGAATGAGAAAAAGGATGTACTTTGGCAGGAATTGCAGCGGAGAAGGAGCAAACAGCCTGAAAAGCTGCAGAACTGCAGGCTTTCTTGGTCGAATTGTTCGCATCGCCATGCTAGACTGATAAAAAAGGCACTGATATAGCCTTGTGAATACCCTACTAAGTGACGCGTTACCTTCGAAGCGTACTCCGGGTACTTTGCGGGAGCCCCGGGACTGAAGATGAATAACCCAGTATTTGAAATAAATGAAAAAAATACCACTATTTTATCCACTTTGGTCAAAGGAGGGTAACTATGAAGATAGGTTCGGCGCGAAAGGCCGCGGCGGAGTGGGTTACGAAGCACGCCAGTCAGGAGGCGGGATTCCGAGGGGCGTATTTCAGCGGCTCCACGGTTGGGCTGCCGGATGACGCAGAGTTGTCTGCCGCTTCCGACATCGACGTCGTTATCGTCACTGCGCAGGACGAAGCCCCGCCTAAGCTGGGGAAGTTCATCTACCGTGACACGTTAATAGAGGTCACGTATCTGTCCTGGAGCCAGCTCGCCTCCGTCGAGGAGGTTCTGACGTCCTATCCTCTGGCAGGCAGCTTCCGCGTGGACACGATTATGGCCGACCCGACCGGCCATCTACGCAGACTGCAAGCCGAAGTGTCTCGCCGCTTTGCGGAGCCGGAATGGGTACGCCGCCGTTGCGAGAACGCCAGGCAGAAGATGGAGAACGGACTGCGGACGATCGATCCTTCCGCTCCGCTGCATGACCGGGTAACCGCCTGGCTGTTCCCGACCGGCGTGACCACGCACGTCCTTCTTGTGGCCGCGCTTAGCAACCCCACGGTACGGCTCCGCTATCTCGCGGCACGCAAAGTTCTGATGGAGTATGGTCATGACCACCTCTATGCGGACCTGATCAGGCTGCTCGGCTGCACTCATCTGACCCCTCAGCGTGTGCAGCATCATCTGGACGGGCTTGCCCATACTTTCGACGCCGCGTCGGCCGTTGCCAAGACGCCGTTTCTCTTCAGCAGCGACATCACCGCCGCAGCGCGGCCGATTGCCATCGATGGAAGCCGCGAGCTGATTGAGGCGGGCTATCATCATGAAGCCGTCTTCTGGATGGTCGCCACCTATGCACGCTGCCACAAGATTCTGGCCGCAGACGCCCCTGACCTGCAGCGTACTCATTCTCCCGCCTTCCACGCGGTCCTTACAGACATCGGCATCCATTCAGCGAGTGATCTCCTCTCTCGCGCCGAAGAAGTTAACCGGTTTCTCCCCAAATTATGGGAGACGACAGAGGCCATCCTGTCCGCTAACCCGGATATCCAGGCCAATTAATCAACCTCTAAGCGTAAGAAAACGGCAGCGCGCGCCGGGAGAGGCGCGCTGCCAAAGCTTCAATGCTGACTTCTAAGGTTTACGTCACTTTTTTGGGGAAATACGATGAATTCGACGGCTACTCCGATATTGCTTCAATAGAAGCTTTTTTATGCCAAAGCTCTTTGAAAGCCTCACAATGGTCCATTAAATAATCAAATTTCCCTTCACCGATCACAGAGCCCTTTTCCACGACAATGATTTTGTCTACCTCTTTAATGGAATTCAACCGGTGCGCAATAATGATCACTGTTTTGTTCCGGAATTCGTTCAGGACGGTCTCCATCAGGCTTGCCTCCGTGAGATTATCCAGTGCGGACACGGGCTCATCCAGGATTAACACATTTCTTCTCTGCATAAGGATTCGGGCGAAAGCCAATCGCTGCCTTTCGCCTCCGGATAATTTGACGCCTCGCTCACCCACCCAAGCGTCCAATTGACCGGGTAATTTCAATACCGTTTCCTTCAAATGAACTTTTTCCAAAACCGCATAGATCTCTTCGTCCGAAATCGCCTGATCAAATACAATATTACCCCGGATGGAAGTATCGAAAATCGGTGTATCCTGTGACAAATAAGAGATATGATCGTAGTAGCTGTTCAGGCTTAGATCGTCAATATCCGTGCCGTCGATCAGGATTTGACCTTCTTCCTTTTTCAATAACCCCGCAATCAGTTTAATCATCGTGGATTTGCCGCTCCCGCTCAATCCTACCGGAGCAACCGAAGTCCCTGCTTCAATGGAGAAGGACACGTTGGACAGCGCCTTTACTTTTCCATAATCAAAGGATACCTTTCGGAATTCGATTTTACCTTGAATATCGGTCACTTCTTTGCCGGCTTCCAAATTTTTATCTTCCGGGGCATTAATAAAATCCTCCAGCCTCTGATAGGCCACCCTGTTAAGCTTGTAATCCACAAATAGTACATTAAAAATAGCAATGGGAGAATAGATCTTCTCAATAAAAAGCAATAATGCGACTACCACCCCAAGCGATGTGTCCCCTGCTAGAGCGCCTTGTATCCCATAAACCAATACGACGATTTTAACGACCGTGATAAACCATTCAAAAATTGCGAAGAAGGCTTCATGAATCATTTTTAACCGGGTGCTTGTATTAATGATGCTGCGTGCCGTTTGGCTTAGCTTGTCGATCTCTTTCCCATATCTCTTGTTCGTTCTAAACACGACCAGCTCCATGAATCCCCGTACAGAGTATCTGGACAGCTTTTCTTGTTCTTTGAGTATCGTTGATTTCATTTTGTACAAATATTTGAGCAGCAAATGGGTGATGAGAAAGATGACGACATATCCGCCTGCTATCACCAGCATAATCCTTAGGTCGTAGAAGCTAATGAATACTAAGCTGAACATAATGGTTGGCAATAACTCATGCATCGTTCGGAGAAGGAAGGAAAAGAGGATGCCGCTTCCCGCTATTGCGCCATTTTCGATTACCTTTATCATCTGGCCGGTTCCCAGATCTTGATACGCTTGATAATCAATCCTGGATATTTTGGACAAGGCCATAATTTTCAATCTTTCGGTGAGGCTGTTCGATATATGTGTACTTGGATATTCGTCCAAATAATTGAGGATCACCGTGCTTCCCAGCAAGATCCCATAGACAGCGATTAAACCCGTTACCTCATCGATATGCTTCGCCGCCACAGCCTTGTCTAAGATTTGTTGGAAAACGACAATGCCTGAACTGCTTAAAAACTGTATGGCGAAACCTATGAAAAGATATAGAACCACCCACCACTTCAGGTGCAAAAGACACTTTTTTAACATGCTCGTCAATCCCCTATCTTTTAATTGAAATAAGGATAAACGGCTATCGCCGTCCTTAGGACGGGCGCGTTTACCGATGAAATATAAAAAAAGCCAGGGTCCCCCCTCGCCGTTTAACTGCAAAGAACCACGGTAAATCAACGCATGGCTTTAGCAATAAAACAGGCTGGTGCCCTGGCTCATAGGAGCTGTCCGACACCATTCGAAGCACTAGTTGGTTTACGATCCAAAGGGCAGACTACCCCCTTGATGGCTGCACGCGTTTGTTACCCAGCCCGATCACTAGTTACTTCGAACGATGCGGAAAGACATCCACTTCACCTCAATTAAAAGATTACCCCCATTATAACTTTGGAAGAGGGGGTTCTCAAGATTTTATTGGTATTCAGTCCCGCTAAAGAACTTGAGAACCGCTATTGCCGCAAAAACGATGTCTTTTCAAATATAACGAAACTCAGAGTCGCTATCAGGGCTAATTCCTACTCCATGATCCTCTATTTTGGTCAATAACGATTTCGAGTTTCGTTAGAAAACGAAGAAGCTCCATTTTGTCCGAATAACGTTTCTAAGTTTCGTATGGAGACCGATTACACCGTCAATTTTTAAACCTCGCCCCAGATCACCCTGGTCTCATAGTCAATAGCCACCTGTCCGTTCACATTATTCCTGTCAAATAGACCTCGCAGTTCGCTCACCATGTTCTCGTAATTCGGATCTCCGGGGACGAGACTAGAGGAAGATGAGTGCAGCCGGCCGCGCAAGCCTTCAAAATCAAACGCTTGTTGATTGGTAAACCGGGCTTCCTGTATGGTCCCCGACTTGAAAAAGGAGGCCAAGCCCTCCGGCGAAAGGTCCCTGTCCTTCTCGGGTTTGTAGTCGGTACCGAAGGTTTGGAGCAGCCGCTCATACTCTTCCCTGAATGGGGTTCCGTGGGTAAGCCGGGAATTCCAAATGAGGGCAACCTTCCCGCCTGGCCTCAGTATCCGTCTGAATTCAGCACGCGAGGCAGTGCGGTCGAACCAGTGGAACGACTGGGCACAAACGATAAAATCAACGGACCGGCTCTGCAGTCCTGTCTCCTCGGCAGACCCCGGCACTACGCGAAAATGAGGTTCGCCGCCAAGCATATCTTCTGCAGCTTCCCGCATCTCCTTATTCGGTTCAACGGCCGTTACCTTACTCCCGCGCTCCAGAAGCAGCTTGGAGAAAATCCCCGTTCCCGCACCGATATCCGCCACTTCGCCATTCTTCGGCAATCCGGCGGTATCGTACAAATATTGAATGGCTTCTTGCGGGTAGCTCGGGCGATATTTCACATACGAATCAACCCGGCTCGAAAATCGTTCTTTGCTATTCATTCAGAACCACTCTCCCCATCGATTGCTAGGCCAAAACAGCCTCCATCCTCTAACTCAGCCATACAGCTAAACCCACTCCATATGAGTGGGTTTGACATATAACGTGTTAATTCATACAGCACTTCTTGTATTTTTTTCCACTGCCGCATGGACAAGGCTCGTTTCTGCCAATTTTGACGGATTTCGCTTGCGAATACGATACCCCCATGCCCTGAGTCTCCGGCTTCCTGGACAGGCTTAATTCAACGGGAGTATGTCCGCGATTGGACCAGAGTCTCGTATGATTATGGACATCTGTAATGAGCGAGATCAGAATGTTCACTTGTTCCATATCGTCGAAGATGATGTTTCTTCTCTCGAATTCATGGATGATCGATTGCAGCGGCTCTTCCATGGAGCAGGCCAGCTGAATGTCATCGATCAGATCCTCCACGAGCTCCCTATCCCGAGAGAGATTCTTCAATATAAACTTCTTCAATTTATTTAATTGAGGTGTCATTTCGAAATAATCTGATTCGGCATATTTCAAAAAGGTCTCCCGATCCGGAGTATAATAAGGCTTAAAAAGGGTACTGTCCATAAGTTCTTTCAGATCATCGAAATCCCTGAAATAATCACTGATCAGATAGCCTTGCTCCATCCAAAAAGATTGGGGTCTGGCCAAATGAAAGAAGATGATTCCCTTGAATTCCTCTTCGTTTAACGGATCCTGGTTTTGTTCTATATACAGCTCGAACAATCGCTTGATCTCCACATAACCATAGAGATTAACCGCCGCCAAACAATATTGAAGCACGGCCTCATAACGCTCTCTTTTATAAAGGAAAGCTTCGGATTGCACTTTATTATACGCCTCTTGGATCTCCTCCGGTACGACATAGAACATCTTCCCCTGATCATAAAAAGGAAAGAGAAGACCATTGCTCATTAAAAACAGATACTCTGAAGGCTTCTTGCTATTAAGCTGCATGGACACCCTGCCAAGCAGCCTTTCGAACAACTTCCATTCTTCGTGATTAGTTAGCACAAGGCTTGCCTCAACATATTCCGGGTCGACTAAACGTTCCTGAAGCTTCGAGGCCAGTTCTTGTTTATTCATTTTGGATCGTCCGGAGAGCTGGCAATTAGAAGCAATAGCGGATAACCTTTCTTTAGTTAAAGATGGAAGGATATCGGATAGTCTGAAAAGGACCTCGCCTTTTATCGCATTAGCTTTGTTGGCCTTATCATAATATTGTGAGAAATCCATGATAACCTCCCTATCGGATTTTCTATAAATCTTAGATTTGAAACAGGCTGCTTCAATATTCGACTTCACCCAGGCTTGTCTGCTATATTGAAATGATTACAATGGCGGAAGCTGCCTGTTCTTTTATCGTAACATAAAATCTGCTGCTCATTATATATTTCTACCGAAGTATAAATTAGCAATATATTTCCATATCACATTCGCTAATTATTTTTTATCTTCGCCTGCCGCTTCCCATCTGGAGATTTCCTCCCGAACCCGAGGAGCCACCTCGGTCCCCAATAACTCGATCGCCCTCATGACGTCCTCATGCGGCATCGTGCCAAGGGGTACATGCAGCATGAAGCGGGTTATGCCTACGTTCTTGCGAAGGTGAATGATCTTCTGAGCGACCGTCTCCGGATCTCCTACATACAGCGCTCCTTCGAAGCTTCGCGCGGCATCGTAGCTTGCCCGGTCGTAATGCCCCCATCCCCTCTCCCGTCCGATCACGTTCATAGCCTGCTGGGTCGATGGGAAAAATTTGTCGGCCGCCTGTTCATTATCCTCCCCGATGAAGCCATGGGAATGTGACGCTACGGGCAGCTTGGACGGATCGTGGCCGGCCTTGGCCGCCGCTCTCTTATAGAGCTGTACGAGAGGAGCAAACTGCACCGGGCGGCCTCCAATGATCGCGAGAACCAGAGGCAGGCCGAGCATACCCGCGCGCACAACCGACTCCGGAGTGCCCCCGCTGCCAATCCAGACCGGAAGCGGATTCTGAACCGGACGCGGATACACTCCCAGGTTGTTGATAGCCGGACGATGCTTGCCGCTCCAGGTCACTTTCTCGGATTCGCGAATTTTTAACAGCAGCTCCAGCTTCTCATCATACAGCTCATCGTAATCCTGCAAATTATATCCAAACAACGGGAACGATTCGATGAAAGAGCCCCGTCCAGCCATAATCTCTGCACGCCCGTTCGAGATGCCATCCAGTGTGGCAAAATCCTGGAAGACGCGCACGGGATCGTCGGAGGAAAGCACGGTGACCGCACTGGTCAGCCGAATACGCTGCGTCTGTGAAGCAGCAGCGGCCAGTACGACGGCGGGGGAAGACGCCGCATAATCTTTGCGATGATGCTCGCCCACGCCAAAGACGTCCAGCCCCACCCGATCGGCCAGTACAATTTCCTCGACCACTTCACGCAAGCGCTGCGCATGGCTTATCACTTCGCCGGTCTGTACGTCCGGTGTCGTCTCTACAAATGTGCTTATTCCTATTTCCATTTATTCTTCCTCCTTGCGGTTTCATGTTCAGTTCTCTCCGACGCTATGGAAGCAAAGCTCCGTCCAAGAGTAGTATCTTTATTTTGAGGCTTTCCCATACTTATTTCAAGTTAGTAAATATATTTTTGATAATACCGCCGCCTAAACGACTTTACCACACAGTAAATATATAGTCTGCCTTATCATGTCTGGACAAAAGCATAGCTGCTCTTAAACTATGTCTTCATTTTCACCCTTCTGATGTGGTAACGTTTGACGGTACCGGTGACGCTTTTCCAACCACGTCTAACTTAAAAATCCTTATTTTCCATTTCCCCCCGGCTCCGTACTCGCAGAATTGGCACGTTTAACTGGATTTCGCACAGGGCGTTTTACTGGATTTTAAATACTGGGCGCCTAACTGGATTTCTGGACCTCTGTCAAGAAAGTGGACACACCGTTAGTGTAAATTAGCTGCTCTTGTTGTAGTACATGATCTCAAATAG
>NZ_JBQCLK010000057.1:0-14918 GCF_051966115.1 Paenibacillus sp. SAFN-117 | reverse complement strand
TAACTGTAGTTTATCCAGTTAGTTTGATCATTTTCGCCCATTCGCTTGAATCTACCTGTACAAAATCCAGTTAGACGCGCCATTCTGCGAGTAGACTGCTTATACGGCACCAGCAGAAAATATAAATAGGCGGATTTTCCATTTAGTTTCCATCATTCGCTTCAGAGAGTACAAACTAACTGTATGAAATCCAGTTAGAGCGCCATTCTGCGAGAGACTGCTTGTACGACACCAGCACATGGCCCATGCAGCGACTGCTCGATTGATCATACTCTCCCGGAAAACAACCGCATCTAACTACGGATGAACCGCCGACTTGGGCGCCGTCTCCTAAAGTGTAAGCCGATAGGTCCCCGTTACCGGCAGATGATCGGAGACGACGCGGCTGATTCTCTCGGCACCGATGAGCGTTATCTGCGCGGAAGAGAACACGTAATCAATCCGCTTGGTAAGCCGGTAGCCGGACGGGTCCTCTCCGGACAGATCCTTCTCCAGCAAGGTAGGCTCGTCTTGGAGGCCGAACGGTTCAAAAGCATCCTGAAACACTTCTTTCAATTTCAGAATTTCCGGGCTGGATGGCTCGGCATTGAAGTCTCCCGTCAACAAGACCGGCTCGGGACTTTGGCCATATTTCCGGATAATCCAGTCTACCTGGGCTTTGCGTTCCTGTTCACCTAGCCCCAGATGGGTATTTAAGAACAAGACGGGCCGGCCGTCCACATCCAGAATGGTCTCCAGCAGCCCTCTCGGCTCATTATGGTGTCCTTCGCTTGTCTCCCCGGGAAGCGGGTAATTATACTGCCGAACGATAGGAAACCGGCTTAAGATCAAGGTGCCGTACTCCCGGTCCGGTTCATCTGCCGATGAAGATTCCAGCCTAAGATTGGGGCCATAGGCATAATTCATGTTCAAAGCTTCAGCCAGAAGCCGGCCTTGATCTTCATACCCGCTTCGTTCGGAGAAATGCTTGTCTACTTCCTGCATTCCCACCACATCGGCCCCGCTATCGCGGATGACCTCCGCTATGCGCCCCAAGTCCAGCCGGCCGTCCAGCAGCCCTTCCCCATGATAAATATTGAAAGACATCACTTTGATGACTGCGAAATTGTGAACCCCGCCCATACTGCCACCTCTCCATACTTATAATCTTGCTCGAAATTGAAAATACTTCTTTACTGTCAACAACATACCATATCTGTGGCTTGAAGCGAATTCATTTTATACAAAAAAGGCCACAAAAAAACCTGAGATCCGTACATCCCAGGTTTTATTATTACGGCCGGTTTGTCGATTTGGCCTTATCCGATTTAACCGAGTAATCTTTATGAATGTGATATAATCCGCGGTAATTTTGCTTTAGATGGCGAATCACTTCTTCTCTCTTCCTAAGCTCGGTCTCATTGGCCGGTTTGACGGGCCGCAGCAATTCCATAACCAACATTTCTTCACCTCATCACGAGAATTCACAACAAAATCATTGTATTCATCAATATCTGATTTATGACCGGCTTTTTGGCAGCCGGTACAAAATAGGCGAAGGGCATAAGAGGCATCCTAGTTACATACTGGAAGGTAAAGGGTAATAACCGTTGACTATCTTTTTTTAGGAAGGGGTTCGATATCTTGCTTGGAAACTCCATTCTCTTGACCATCATTATTATCAACATCGTGTACGTATCCTTGTTCACCGTTCGGATTATACTAGTCATGAAATCGAGAAGGCTGCTCGCTTCATTAATCAGCATGCTGGAAGTCTTTATTTATCTGATGGGCTTAAATATTGTCTTAAATAATATCGATCAGCCGCTAAATCTGATTGCCTACTGCGTCGGCTGGGGAAGCGGCGTCTGGCTTGGCATCCGAATTGAGGAGTGGCTGGCGCTCGGTTATTCCACCGTGCAAATTGTAGTCAACTCTGCTGAAACCAGCCTGCCTGCCCGGTTGAGGGATAAAGGGTACGGGGTAACCAGTTGGACCGCTGAAGGAAGGGATGGCCCGCGCCTGGTTATGCAGGTATTGGCCAAACGCAGCAACGAGAAGAAGCTGCTGCAGTATATTCAGGAGTTTGCTCCCAAAGCATTCGTCATTTCTTACGAGCCCCGTTTCTTTCGCGGCGGATTTTGGACCAAGAGGCTCCATGAACGGGAATAATGTCACTCATTTTTTCCATTTTTCTGTTTCAAAAGGGTAAAAAATGGGTAATTGGCTTAGTCGGTAAAAACTAAATAGATGGGGTGGTTACGAAGAATGATTCGATTTGAAGGAGTAAACAAGACGTATGAGGACGGATTTGTCGCCATTAAAAACCTCAATTTGGAATTCAGTGAAGGCGGCATCAACGTGCTGATCGGCCCTAGCGGATGCGGGAAAACGACGACCATGAAGCTGATCAACCGGCTGATCCATCCGAGCAAAGGAAAGGTCTATGTTCACGGCAAGGATATTTCCAAGATCGATCCGGTAGAGCTGCGCCGAAGCATCGGTTATGTCATTCAGAATATCGGGTTGTTCCCCCATATGACCATTGCCCGGAATGTGGCTGTCGTTCCCCGCCTGCTCAAATGGGATAAAGAACGTATCGACCGCCGGGTGGATGAGCTGTTAACCATGGTTAACCTCGATCCGGACACTTACCGGAACCGATACCCGTCCGAATTGAGCGGAGGACAACAGCAGCGGATCGGAGTTATACGCGCATTGGCTGCCGAGCCCAGCATCATTCTGATGGATGAACCCTTCAGCGCTCTGGACCCGATCAGCCGGGAACAGCTTCAGGATGAATTGATCCGGCTGCAGCAGGAATTGAAGAAAACGATCGTTTTCGTTACCCATGATATGGATGAAGCCATCAAAATCGCCGACAACATTGTGCTGATGAAGGACGGAGAAATAGTGCAGCAGGGAAGCCCGGAGCAGATTTTGCGGCATCCGGCTAACGATTTTGTCAAGAGCTTCGTTGGGAAAAAGCGCCTTCAGAACGGCGGCGAGCATCCTGAAGAGCTTCCTACGGTGGATGAAGTCATGGCAGAGCAGCCCGTGACCGCTTTCCCGTCCCGCGGATTGGCGGAAGCGATCAAAATTATGGAAAGAAGACGGGTCGACTCCCTCATTGTAGTAGACAAAAACAACAAACTTCTCGGCCACGCCTCCATCTTTCAGGTTCTGGACAGGTTCAGAGAAGAGAATATGACATTGGCCGACGTCATGAAGCCGTTCGAGCACGTTGTCCCGACCGGTACTTCCCTGGCTGTTGCTCTTAATCTGATGAACGAACATCATCTGCCCTACGTTCCGGTCGTTCGTGACGGCCATCAATTCGCCGGCTTGATAACGAAAGGAAGCATCGTTCGGCACATCGCCGACGTGTATACTCCGACTGACGGACAGGAGGGCGCTACGGGATGAACCAAACGATTTGGGAATTTCTAATGGATCGTCTCCCCGATATTGGGAAAGCGTTTCAGGAACATTTAATGATCGCTTCCGCCGCTATGCTGTTTGGCTGCCTTGTCGCTATTCCCGTAGGGGTGTGGCTGTCCGCCAACCGGGTTCAATGGATTAACTCGGTTATTTTCACTATTGCTAATGTCCTTCAAACGATCCCCAGCCTGGCTCTTCTCGCTCTACTCATTCCATTGTTCGGCATCGGTACCCAACCAGCCATCATCGCCCTGTTTCTATATTCGCTTATGCCTCTAATGAGAAACACCTATTCGGGATTTCAGGCTGTCGATCGGAACCTACTGGAGGCCGCTCGCGGAATGGGCTACAGTGCGGGACAGAGATTGCTGCGAATCCAGCTGCCTCTCTCCTTCCCTTATATCATGACGGGAATCCGGATCACGGCCGTCTATATTATTAATTGGACCACTCTGGCCGCTCTGATTGGCGCCGGCGGGCTCGGTCAACTTATTCTGTCGGGTTTGGCCGTCAACAAGAAGGAATTGATCTTTACCGGTGCGGTTATTGCCGTGCTGCTGGCCCTGCTGATTGACTTTCTGTTCGGGTTGCTGGAGAAGTCAGTGTCAAGCCGCATGAAGGTTCAAGCTTCGACGGATCCAAGCTGAGAAGGTCAAACTTTCTCTTAGAACCAAGACCAATAAGGCGGGACCGTAAACCATTACAGACGGGGGTATTCTATGAAAGTTTATATAACTAAGGCAGTCGGAATCCTGCTGCTGGCCGCCGTCATGGCGGGAATGACCGGCTGTGGAAGTAAAAACCAATTGGTCATCGGCGCGCAAACCTATACCGAGACGAAAATTATTGCTGCCATGTACCAAATCCTGATTGAGGAGCAAACGGACTTGAAGGTTAGAACGATGCCGGACTTGGCTTCCAGCCCGGTAATCATCAACGCCATGAAGAAGAATGACATTCAAATGGCTACGCTATATTCCGGGGAAATCTTTAACAATCACTTTCCCGTTGAGGAAAGCAAGGGCCGGGAGGATGTGCTGCGGCAAGCCCAGGAGGGGTTTGACAAATATTTTAATTTCAAATGGTTCGATCCTTATGGCTTTGAGAACACTTATGCCTTCACCGTTCGTCAAGCGGAAGCCGAGAACAATCATTTGCAGCAAATTTCCGATCTTAAAGATCTGGCCTCCACAATGCGGCTGGGCGTCGATACTTCCTGGCTGGAGCGGAATGACGACGGTTATAAGGCCTTCTCGGAAACATACGGGCTCCAATTCGGGGAGCTGTTCCCTATGGAGATCGGGCTTGTATACGAGGCCGTTGCTAATGACGAGGTCGATATTGTGCTGGCCTACTCTACCGATCCCCGGTTGAAAGAATTTAATTTGACTACGTTAAAAGATGATAAACAATTCTTCCCTCCTTACGATGCTTCTCCTGTGATCCGAAAAGAAGTTCTTGAACAGCATCCGGAATTGAATGATATCATCGGGCAGCTCGTCGGCAAGATCGATGAGGATACGATGACCTCATTGAATTACGAAGTGGATATTAATAAACGCAGTGAGAAAGCGGTCGCCCGCGAATTTCTAAATAAATTGGGCTTGCTCAAGTAACCTCATTTAAGAAGTCTAGGGGGAATGTTTATGGATAGATTTATGGAGTATATAAGCGAAAACTGGATGGATTTATTATATTTGACTTATGACCATATCATGATGGTGGTTCTTGGGGTTCTCTTTGCACTGATCGTAGGCATTCCTCTCGGAATCGTCTGTTCCCTGGACCGCAGGCTGGCTGCCGTCATTCTCACCATTGCCAACGTCATCCAGGTCATTCCCAGTCTTGCGCTGCTCGTCATGCTGATGATTTTGTTAGGATTAGGTTCACAGACCGTCATCGTAGGACTGTTCCTCTATTCCCTGCTTCCGATCATCCGCAATACTTATGTCGGATTGAACGAAATTAACTCCAGTGTGACCGAAGCCGGCCGCGGTGTAGGAATGAGTCCCTTGCAAATTCTAATCAAAGTCCAGCTTCCATTGTCTCTTCCGTTTATTATGACCGGAATTCGGGTCGCGGCCGTCATCGCCATCGGTGTCGCGGCAGTGGCTCCTTTCGTCGGCGGGGACGGACTTGGCCGTGAAATTTATTCCGGCATTAATTACCGCAATGATCTGCGTATATACGGCGGCGCTATCCCGGCGGCTTTGCTGGCTATTGCTGCCGATATTGTTCTCGGCAAACTGCAGAAGAGACTAAAATTTGACAAGTAATATGCCAAGGAGGTCTTCTTGAAACCGGTCCTCCCAAACTGGCATAATAGATTCAGGTTGATTATGCAGCTTGACCTACTCTAATATTGGAGGGTTTCGTATGAAATGTCCCATTTGCAATGATGTTAGGATGCGTGAGGTTGAGAAGGACGGAGTGCTGATTGATGTATGTCCTGATTGCAAAGGAGTATGGCTGGACCGCGGCGAGCTAGAGAAATTGATGAAAGGCGTTCAGGAGCTGCGTGCGGAGTATGATGAGTGGTATGACCGCGAAGAGCCCGACCGGCTCGATGCCAGAGAAACACGGCGGCCGGACAGTTACAGCTACGACGAACGGGACGGAGGCCGTCCATATCGGGATTCCTACCCCTCGAAGGACGAGCGGCACGGTTATCCTCCCAAGCATAAAAGAAAAAAGAAGAAAAATGTTTTTGATATATTCGAAGATTTGTTTGATTAAAAAGGTATGAATGCTGCAGAGAACTTGGAGCCGTCCGGTCAACGACCGGGCGGTTCTTTGATTAGCGGCAAAAGATGGCTATATACTCACTTTTGAGGCTAGTGTTATGATAGAAAAGAGAATATGTCCTCTGCATAAGGGCAAAAAAAGAAGTCGGAAAGCAACGTGAAAAGGAGATGGCATCCATGAGCCGGGCCAAGCTGTTTCTTAGAGCATCAAGATTTCAAGTGATCCCTGTCATGATTCTGCCGGTGATGATTGGCAGCATCGGAGCTTATGCCTGGAATCATGTATTTGATTGGAAATGGTTCGCCGTCACTCTGTTGGGGGCGGTTGCCTTGCACTTATTCTCCAATATGATAAATGATTTGTGGGATTACCGCAGCGGCGCCGATATTGCGGCACATGCGGAGCCCGGAACGATCTCTACCCATTCCGGCATGCTGACGGGCGGCAAGCTGTCGGAATCCAATTTCGCAAGAATGACTTGGGCACTGTTCGGCATCAGTTTACTATGCGGCATTCTGCTGATCTATTTTCGGGGAAGCATGGTTCTGGTGTATGGCGGGATCGGGGCGCTGCTTGCTTACTTCTATGTTGCTCCTCCCATCCGCTACGGATACAGAGGTAAGGGCTTGAGCGAAATTTCGATTTTCGTCAGCTTCGGCATCCTTCCCGTTCTGGGCAGCCATTACGTTCAAGCGCTGCAATTCGATGCCCGCGCCTTACTGGCCTCCTTCCTTATCGGAGGGTTGACGACGTTAATCCTGTTCAATCATCATTTCTTGCATTGGCAAGCCGATAGATTGGCCGGCAAGAACACCCTTGTAGTGGTGCTTGGAGAGAACGGCGCGCAGAAAGTGTCGCTGGCTATCTTTGGCGCAAGCTACGGTTTTCTGCTGCTTGCAGTCGCCCTCGGCGCCCTGCCCGTCTATTCACTGGTCGCCTTGATCACAGCGAACCGGCTGCTCAAGGTCTACAGGCAGCTTCAAGGGAGCAATCCTCCAGCCGCCTATGCTCCGCTTATGAAAGCCTCGCTATCAGCAAGTGTGAACACCGGGCTTATCATAAGCGCTTCATTGTGGCTGCAAGGCTTTTTGCAGTAATGTTCGACATTATTCTATAATACTTGGTAATACTTGACGTTAATCGCGGTCTTTCGCCAATTGTAAATAACCTCACAAACTATCAAAAAAAGACCCCTACCAAAATTCGGGGTCGCCAACAGACACATAATCGGCGCCGCTGTTGAGAGCGGTCTCGATTTCGTCTTTATAACGGATCAATCCTCCGACAATGAGCGGGCGGTTGATCCTTCTTTTCATTTCGTTGATCACCCGGGGCATCAGGCCGGGCATAAGCTCGACCTTATCCGGCTTGCTGGTCGCAATCATTTTGATCGCGGTTTCAAAAGCACCCGAATCTATCGCGAACACCCTCTGAATCGTCTTCAAGCCGGCATATTTAGCGGCGGAGATAGCATTGCTCTTGGTCGATACAATCCCGTCCGCCCGGAAAACCTCAGCCAAATATTGAACCGCCGAAGCATCCCGCCCGATTCCGTCCACCATTTCGATATGCACGTATACTTCCTTATTGGTCGAGTGCAGTTGGAAAATGATTTCCTTCAGACTCATAATATCACCGGACATCAGAATGACCTTCTTGACCCGGCTGTTCTTCACTTCATCCAGCTGCTCTTTCTTCGTCATGGCAGCAATAATAGAATTGTGATCCATATCTCCAACCTGCCTTTTTCTATAGAATAACGGCCAAAGCACTAATAATCCTAGTTTACCATAATTTTCGCCATTTAAGGTCACGGTTTGCTTCCGGCAATTCACAAATCGTATACTATTAAAGTACATAAATATTTCCAGCGTAAAATTTTTTTGAGAGATTTGTATAAGGAAGTGCGCCTTGACAGGACGTGCGAAGTTCCGGTTTCTTGTATGCCCACAGGGTACAAAGCCAACATCGGCACCCGATATATAGATTTGCCGGCTTGGCTGCACAAACATTCCAATACCGAAGCGGAGGCAAAGCATGCTTGAGGTACGACAGTTATCCCATACTTTCCAGAATGGTACCGAACAAACCCCCGTGTTGAAAGAGATCAATTTCCGCGTTGACAAAGGAGAAATGATTTCGCTTCTGGGCAGCTCGGGCTCGGGGAAATCAACGTTGTTAAATCTTATGGCGGGACTGATGAAGCCTACCGAAGGCTCGATCCTTATTTCCGGCCAACCGATAGAGAAGATGAATGAAAACCAGCTGGCCGAGTTTCGCAGAACCCATATCGGATTTATCTTTCAGTCTTATGAGCTAATCCCTCATTTCACCGTCAGGGAAAATGTAGAGCTTCCGTTAGTTTTCCATGGCGTTAAACCGTCTGTGAGGAAGGAAAAATCGATGAAGCTTCTTAGCCAGGTCGGCTTGGCCGACAAAACAGAGCTGTTCCCTTCCCAATTATCCGGAGGGCAGCAGCAGCGAGTGAGCATTGCCCGATCGCTTATTACGGAGCCGGCCATCGTCTTCGCGGATGAACCAACCGGAAATCTGGATTCCAAAACCGAACAAGAAATTATCGATCTTCTGATCGACCTGAATGCTAACTCCGGAATCACTTTCGTCATCGTTACTCACGAACAGGAAGTGGCTATGCAAACAGGGAGAATCATTCATTTGAAAGATGGCGAGTTGACCGAAGATACTCGCGGCAGAGCAATAACCGGCCCTGCTATTCCCGCGGTCTCCGGGAATGAAGCATTTATGAACGAGGAACAAGGGACGTGACATAATCGAATGTATAAATAAAGGACAGGGATATGCATTATGAGATGGACCGACTATTTAAGATTGGGCTGGGATCAGCTAAAACGCCGTTTGGTCGTCACATTGCTGTGCGTGATCGGCATTGCCATCGGCTCTTCCTCGATTATCGTTGCGCTGGCGTTCGGGGAATCAGTGACTCAGTTCAGCGAGCAGCGAATCGGCTTTTACTTGAAAACCGACGAGATTCAAATTTATCCGGGACAAGATTCAAGCGACTCCGCCGAAAATAAGGATTCCCGCTCCACCTCAGGCGCTTACGACATCTCCAAGCAGAAAATTGAGATTATCCGGTCGCTGCCTAATGTGATCAGCATCGCGCCTTTCAACAGGCTTCAATACTTCAACTTCACCGCTGATTCCACGAAGAAGGGCTCTGCCGAGCTGATAGCGACCGATTTGACCGCCATGAAGGACTTTGGCTTCGAGCTGCAGCAGGGGGCCTATCAGGATCTGAATAACGCCATTATCTTGAGTTATGGGGCCACCGTCAATTTATACGACGAAAGAACTGCGGCCATTCGCAGAACGCAGTCTCAGCGCATTTCCTCTTCTCGTGAGGAGGAGCCGTTGATCCCCTACCCTCTGTATCAAAAAACTATTCTGCTGGAATTTGCCGACGTACAGACGGATGGAACCCTGCAAACCGTATCCTTCCCGGTTCGGGTAATCGGAATTCTCAAGAAGCCGGAGGGAATGCCGGATTCTATGGTTCGCTATGATCGGACAGCGTATATTTCGCTTGAGCTTGGAGAGAGAATCCAGGAAGCCATGCAAAAGAGCAGGTCCGCAAACCGGTTCGTAGAGAAAAGCATCAAAGCTAAGGTCGATTCGGTCGAACATGTGCGGCAAACGGAAGAATGGATCCGCAAGCTGAAGCTGAACACGCAATCCAATCTGCAGCGGCAGGAGTCCATGCAGCAGGAATTTGTCATCGTCCGTCTGGTCTTCGGAGGAATCGGACTGTTCATTCTATTCGTGGCGTCCATCTCCATTATCGTGGCCATGACGATGTCCACCTATCAGCGCCGAAGGCAGATCGGCATTATGAAGGTACTGGGGTCGAACTTGAGGCAAATTCGAAATATGTTTATCGTCGAGTCCACTCTGCTCGGCCTGCTGGGAGGAATCGCCGGAATCGTGTTATCGTACTGGGTCATTTGGTTGATCAATATTGTCGTTCAGAAGTTTTCCGAAGGAAGCTCTAGTGAAGAGCTGCTGTTCATCAGCTTCTGGATTCTGCCGGTCGGCCTGTTCTTCGCCGTACTGACAGGGGTGTTATCCGGCATCTTCCCTGCCATCAAGGCCTCCCGAACGGACGCTCTTACGGCCATCAAACGGGAATGAGAAACGCAGAGCTCCTGCTTTGGAATAGTGTCAAGACCATTATCAATGCTTCATCATGTCTAGGAGGTTAAGGTTGATGCGCAAGAAAAAAAGATGGATTCCGGTGCTGCTCATTGCCGGAGTGCTCGGGATTACCGCCTTTCTCTATATACAGAGCCGCCCTGTCAACAATATGGAAGCTTCCGCACCGCAGTCCTACAGTCAGGCCCTTGAATTTGAGGCCAAGCAGGAAGCGCTTGTGCAGACAATCGAAGTCAAGGGGAAATCGTCTTACATCCGCGAGACGGCCGTCTACGCCCCTTTCGCCGGGACGATTCAATCTTGGGCGGTGAAGGAAGGCGAGCAAATCAGCGAGGGAGCTCTTCTGTTCGAGATGGAAACGGACGACCTGCGTAAGCAGTTGGCGGTCAAACAGGCCAATGTGGATAAAATGCAAACCGAGCAAAAAATTCAGCAGGCCGTTCAATCCCTTGCTCCCGATTCATCAAGGACTACTGCCGCTTCCGTTGGGGAACAAGAAGCTTTCGCACGCTATACGGATAAAGAAACAGACAAGCTGCAGCAGAAGCTCGATTCAATCAACCTTGCCATGCTGCAGAATGAAATCAAGGAGACCCAGGAGCTGATCTCGGAAGCCCGATATTTGGCCAAAGCCGACGGGATATTTCTGTTCGATGAGAAGAAAGAGCCCAAGAGGGTGGGCGAACAGGAGCTGCTCGGCAAAATCGTCGATTTAACACAGTTAAAAATGGTCGCTACCGTGGGAGAGTACGAAGTTTTCCAGATTAAAGAGGGGCTGCCTGTTGACGTTCGAATCGATGCGCTTCCCAATGACAAGCTCAAAGGGAAGGTTACCGAAGTATCCAAATTTGCCAAAAGCGGAAACGACGGAGTATCGAAGTTCGAAGTAACGGTCGAGCTTGAGCCTCATGACCGGCTGATTGCCGGTCTCGGTCTGACGGGGACGATCATCGTCGACCAGAAGGATAATGCTCTGGTCGTTCCGACGATTACGGTCCAGAGAGACGGAGATGATTATTTCGTCTATGTCCTTAACGGGACGGAGCCGGAGAAGAGAATCGTCCAAATCGGCATCGAAACAGCCGAGCAAACGGAAATTATTGAAGGATTGCAAGAAGGTGACAAGGTCGTGCTCCAATAAGGATCACGACCTTGTCGTCGTTCATTCGGTTCCCGGACGTCCGTCCAACGTATGAAAATGCTCGAATCTGACAAGCACGCGGTTCGGGCAACAACACGCTGTTGGCACAGCACCAGCACCTTAAAGACAGTCAAAAGTGCATGTCTATCCGCACCAAATTCCGAAAATCAGCCGAATTGAAAAATTTACCTGCACTTATGTTGATCTTTTGCCGATTCTCGCCTTAGCCTTCCAAAAGACCTGCATTATTGCTGTAGAATTGCAGGCCTTTTGCTTTTTAACAGCGCAGCCTTGCTCCACCGGCCAATTTTAGTGAATGCTCTACGCTCAATGTGTCCCCTCCCTGCGTGCTGTGACACAGGGACAACAGACAACACTGTAGCCCATCGCTTCCTTATCCCGCTCCCATTCCCGATGACCTTTCCTGACGGGATGGCAGGCAGAACGTATGTATTGCCTCTACAACACCGTCCCCGTAGCTATCCAGACATACATAATCCGCCTTTTCCTTTAATAACGGATGACTGTTAGCCACAGCGACGCCGACTCCCGCGGTCTCGATCATGTCCAGATCGTTGAGCTGGTTGCCGATAGCCATAACCTGGGACGGTTTCAGGTGAAGTCTGTTCATCAGCTTCTTAAGAGCCTGGCCTTTGCTCTGGTTTTCCGGGATGATCTCCAGAAAGTCGATTTCAGACTGGAAGACAGAATACTGATTTCCAAGCTTTCGTAAATAAGCATCCCATATCGGCTGTATTTTCTGGAAATCGCCGATCCACAACACCTTTTGCAATGTGGCCGACTTCCATTCCTCCGTCGTAAAATCAATCAGGCGGCAGGATATGCCTTCTTTATGCTCAAATCTATCCACATCCTCGGTTCTTCGGAATACGGAAATCTGATTCTCTTCGAACAGCAGTACCGAGATTCCTTCCCGGTCCGCCTCTTCCATCGCCGGAATCAAATCATCTAGCTTCATAGGCACCATTTCCAACGTCCGCTCGCGGTCGGCGATCACCGATCCGTTACAGAGAATAAAAGGCAGATCGATATCCAACGCCTCGACCACCGTCCGTACCGTCAGGCCGGGCCTTCCGGTAGCGAACGTAAACATCCCTCCTGCCTCCGTGAAGCGGCGGACCGCCATGCGGACCTTCTCGGTTAATTGGTGATCGGCGGACAGCAAAGTCCCGTCCAAATCACTGACTATCAATTTGATTTCACCCATGTCCATTCTCTCCCTTGTTCTTTATCTATTGCCGGCAGCCAGTTCCTGGGGAAACAAATAGTACAGGTGTATGACCCCAATGCGATTACTTTTTTTGCTCTCTGCCCAAACCACGGAAGGCTTATCATCATGCCAACCCGAATTTCGGCATAAAAAACCGCAAGCAACAGCGGTTCCCTATCCCAATCAAGGAAACTGGCGTGCCTGCGGGTTTTCTCATCATCTCCACCCACATAAATGGATTATCCTGCTTTATTAATTCCCTTGCCCTTCTGAAATGCAGCCCGGCCTTTGCCCGACTTGCCGCTGCCGGAAATATGACCTGAATCTACGGCCAGAACGGTTTCCAAGCGTGTCAATTCGTCCAATGCATCCACCAGCTTATCCGCACTGAGAAGCTGCAGCGTCAACCGAATCTTGATGATGTTCTCATCCTCGCTAAACATAAGCCCCTGCTCATGCTCCATATGGATATTCTTGATCTGAATGGAATGATTGCCTAAGAGGGTCGCTATATTTCCAAGGCTTCCCGGCCGGTCAACAATTCTCAGGGTGATTTCCTGAGTCCGACGATGCCACATCATATGCTTCTCCCACTTGTTCAGGAGAAACAGACTGATCAGTACGAGACCGGTGACCAGTATGGCAGCATAATAAAAGCCGGCCCCTACGGACAATCCGATCGCGGCCACTACCCAGATGGACGCCGCTGTCGTTAACCCCGACACGGTAGGGCCTGTGCGCAGGATAGCTCCTGCTCCCAAGAAACCGATCCCGCTGATGACCTGCGCAGCCAGCCGCGCCGGGTCGGTACGAACGTTAGCCTCGTAAACAAATGCGGAGAATCCGTAAATGGACAGCAGCATAATCGAGGCCGACCCGACACATACCAGGATATGTGTGCGAAAACCTGCCGCGTGGTTGTTCCACTCTCTCTCCAATCCGATAAGCCCCCCCAGAAGAAGAGCGAGAATGATTCTTATCGTTAAATCAAAATTGCTGATCTGCCAGAGTTCTGGATTGATACTCATAAGCTTGCTCCTTCCCGTCAATAAACAATATGCCAAAAAGACGATGAGCCGACCACCAGAAACCACACCTATCCCAAGGCATTAATGGTTTCCGGGGTTCTCTCATCGTCTCTACCCAAACGGAATCACAGTATATCTATTATGCTTGCACTCTTGGCAAAATGTCAATGGTTTTTCGAGCATATAACCGCTCGATGTCCACAAATAGTTTAATAAACAAAAAAAGGCCGCCATTTATTGTGATAAAAGGCAGCCCCTTAATACTAAATACCTCCAGTCGTTGAACCACTTACCGGAACATCTATTACTTTTCCGATCCCTTCAATAATAATATTTAAGCTTAGGGTCCCATTTGCTGTCGACTTATATGTTGTAGCAGAAGTTTTTATTGAAGTAACATTTCCTTGTTACCAAGAAACCCCAAGAGTAAAACCATGCAACTGGGTGTTAGCCGACAAAGAAGTAATTTCTCGGTCTTGTGGATATTTTCCAACATCATAAGTGATCGTAGCATATAATTTAACCCAGTAGGTGTAAAAATCCCCTATTGTATAGTCGTGTGTTACAACGTTGCTCCCAGCAATAGAGAAATCGGCCTGGGTATCATACGGATTTGCTGTACCTAATTGTTCACTAATCTGATTCTTAGAAGATAATACTAGTGCAGCTAATTCATCAACATTATTTACCTTAATGCCTTCAAAACCATCCGGGTAGTCTTCAGGATCAATAGTTCTAATTGTAATATCAGCAGAAGCTAGCAATTCGTCAATACTATTGAAAGAACCCTTATAATTGTCAATTACAGATTGTGGTAAAAGGTCTTTTACATCAACTACATTATTTTTGTTGTCTCTGATGCCAGGGCCGAAGAAGCAAAGGAAAGAAATGCAATTAAACCTACCATTAAACATCGCAAAATTACTGAAGGCTTAATCATTTAATGAAATCCTTTCTTCTGATTATTATGATGGCTGCGCAACCATTCATTGTTACAAATATTACCATATATAGACTTTAGTTTACATGGGTCTTAAGTGCGTAATTTGGAAAAATAGGGTATTTTTTAGGAATGTTAATGATATTATTCTGGACAGTCAAAAGTTCTACAGCATTAAGAAGCGAGCGAATCGGCGTCAATATCAGTCGTTTCCTGCTTGGA
>NZ_JBQCLK010000056.1:0-15022 GCF_051966115.1 Paenibacillus sp. SAFN-117 | reverse complement strand
GAACTTCTTCATACAATTTATTGGATCGTCTCATACTGGTCGCCTCCCTAAGAAATACAATAATATATTGTAGGGTAAGACTCCAGTTTCGTTAGGGGGCCGTGGAGCTTTTGCCAGCTCTTCGAAGCAACTCGAGCGCGTCGCCCATATTTCTACAGGACTGTTTAACAACCTTTTTAATATAGTATATGGATTGCTAAGAACCAGAAGGAGGATCCACATGAAGATCAGCCTGGAATATAAAAAACCCGGGAAACTGTTGAATCCGGGGAGCGGCTTTCTGCAGGGGTATTCGCATACGTTGAACCCTTATACCGGCTGTTCCTTTGCCTGTTCCTACTGCTATGTCCGGAGGATGCCCGTCGGCTTGTTTCGTGATCAGGAGTGGGGGACCTGGGTCGATATCAAAAGCGGTGCCCGGGAACAGCTCCTGAAGGAACTGCGCAATGCCAAGCGCAAAGGCCCGGTTACGATCTTCATGTCCTCCAGTACAGACCCGTATCAGCCTGTGGAGTATAAAGAGAAGGTCACTCGTTCGCTGCTGGAGGCGATGACGGAAGAGGCGGAGGCGCAGCCGGACTTCCTGTTCGTGCAGACCCGCAGTCCGCTGGTGACGAGGGATATCGATTTGTTCGAGAAATTGCGGGACAAAATTCGGATCAGCGTAACGATAGAGACGGATCTCGACCAAGTGCGCAAAGTTTTCTCGCCCTACGCGCCGCCGATCCAGGCGAGGCTTAAAGCGCTGCGGGAGCTGACGGAGGCCGGCCTTCCCACCCAAGCGGCGGTAGCCCCTGTCCTGCCCTCCAGCGACAAGTTCCCCTCTTTGTTGAAAGCAGCTACAGATAGAGTATGCATCGATGATTATTTCATGGGGGACGGCAGCGGGGGCAAACGGACGAAGCAGCTTGGTTTGCGCTCCCTGTACGAAGGAATGGGATACGAGGACTGGTATCATCCTGAGGCTTATTTGCAAGTGGCCAATGCCATGGGAGTCGTATTCGCTCCGGAGCAGCTTAAGATCAGCCGAGATGGCTTCATGCCTTTTTAACCGGAAAGGGAAAGACAAGACAGCGATCAGCTTCCGTCTTTTTCAGATATCTGCGTGATGGTTGAAAATATCCCCTCCAAATAAGCATTCTTCTGAAATCGGTTTATTGCTACAAGCTTGCAGCTTATCATTTTTCAAGGAAGATTTCTTTCTAAATTTCCCGGCAAGAAGTCTCCATCAAAACAACCAATCACGAAGGATGAGCACCCAGCCGAAAATGGACATCCACAGCGGGATACTGAACAGCACGCCCCAGAACAAACCGGTGAGTCCCGTCTCTCTATCTTCCATTCTGCATCGCCCCTTTGCCGTAGTATATGCTCCGGCGGCACAGAAGGGTGAGCCCCCGACAAGGGAGACAGGCTTTTAGCTGCACAGCCGATAGTATCCATTGTTTACCGGCTAAGAGCCTTTTAATCACAGCCAGCTTCTATAGGGACGGGACCTCTGTTCTTTTGAGGGAACCTGTCAAGCAACCTATCCTCCAATCAAAAACATAAAAAACCGTCCGATATCCTCGAACGGTTCCTTTTGCAATCCTTCACATCGACTCGAATCGTCAGCTCGGTTCCAGCTTTTTTCGCATCGATCAGATACGCCATCCGCCTGCTTACTGCTCCTGGTAGCGCTTATAAGCGGCTTCGTAAATGGCCATATACCGGTCGAGCCCCATCTTTTCCATGTTCTTGACGTAATCGTCCCATTGCGAGAACGGTGCGGCGCCGGAAATGAATTTATCCCTCATTTCGTCAATAAACACGTGAAGATCGGATTGAATGGTAGTCAGCTCATCCTGCTCCTCCGACGTAAAGTTAAAAGCAGGCCAGATTTCCTCGTCTTTAAGCGTATAAGGCATGGCTTTCTGCGTATTTTCTATCGAGGACGGGCGTCCTTCCGCCCCTTTGAAAAACTTCTGCTTAATAATACCGGGATAATAGCCCCCCGGCCAGATCAAATACTGGCTGACCGCCTGGTCCAGATTAAGCCCTTTCGGATTGTTGATAATTTCGTCTGTATATTCGACCTCTCCGTTCGGCATTTCTTTATAGGTGATATCCTTGAAGCCCATGAAGAACATCTTCGCTCCCTCGTCGCTGTAGAAGAAATCAAGCCAGCGAACTGCGGCCTCCGGGTTCTGGTTTTTGTCGGTGATGATGAACTGGCCCAGGTTACCCAGCGGTGAGCCGATGGCCGTATTTTTCTGATCCCCGTGTGGCCCTTTGAGCACAGGCATTCCGATATAGCCCTTCTGGTTGAAAATGGACTCCGGATTCACGTTCGAAACGAACCCGTAAACCCCTTCCGATGCCCGGGCCGTGAACTCCGCCGTTTTTATCGAAAAGATTTCCTTATCTATCAATCCTTCGCCGTACAGCTTGTTGGCGAACTCCAGAATTTCCTTATAACGGGGATGCGCCGGGATAAAACGCAGCTTCTTCGTCTCCGGGTCTTCATCCACATGCCCGTTCGCGGTTCCATGAGTGTTCAGCCCGTACGAACCTTTCAGAAAGTCCAATAGCTGGGTAATACCTACGGCCCCATAAGGAATTTCATCCGCCTGGCCATTTCCGTTCGGGTCTCCCTCCTTGATCTGTTTCAGAACATGATAAAATTCATCCGGAGTCGTCGGCTCCTGAAGCCCCAACTTATCCAGCCACTCCTTCTTCATCCAGGGCGTACGGGTCCGCACGGACATGAATTCCGGATCGCGAATGGTGGGGAAAGAGTAAATATTCCCGTCCGGCATCGTAATCCCTTTCTTGACGACGGGGTAATCGTCCATCAGCTTCTTGAAATTGGGGGCATACTTCTCAATCAGGTCGTTAAGCGGAATGAACACCCCTTCCCCGCCATACCGGATCAAATCCGCCTTACCTACCGCCGTAGCGTACAATATCTCCGGATAATCCCCTCCGGCCAACAGGAGATTGCGCTTCTCCGCCAACGTATCGACCTGCACAGTCTCCCATTCCATGTGGATATTCGTCATTTTTTCGTATTCCTGCCACAGCATCAGATTGCTCCAATCCGCAGAGGCGAAGAATTTGCCGGCGAACCCCTTCATCGTTATCTTTTCCTTAACTATGGGCATTCCGGAGGGGTTCAAATTCTCCAGCACGCTTTCGTCTCTAACCGCCCCTCCCCCTCCTCCGCACCCCGCAAGCAAAGTGCCCGTGAGGACAACCATCCCGGTGCTCTTCATCAATCTTCTTTTTCTAACCATATACGCCTCCCTTTGGAATCGTCGATTCAGCTTAGCAGGCTTCTTCCTGATACGGACTTTCCTCGCAGACTTCATCATCTTCAGGACAGCGGGCTGAACAGGTTCCTATTTTTCGACATAAAGTAAGCGATTACATAATTACCTGAAAAATATTCGTCTTTCGACAAGCGTAAAGAGTCACGCATCCCCCCTAGCTTCTTTAATTTCATGGCAACAAAGGCGTTATTTTATGATTCAATATTCTGAATATTGCGCAAATAAATTGTAGGCAATAACCGCTCGGTCGTCAAGAGGCACTGGAACCATCTCCCGGGCGATTTACAATCCGCCGTTTGGTACTGTGATTATAGGCATCAAACATGCGGATTGCAGCTAAAGGATAAACGGCTATCGCCATCCTTTGGAAGGCGCGTTTATACTTTGCGGGGAGCCCCGGTTTTACAAATAAAAGGCCCCGGGCGCTGAGCCCCAAGGCCTCTAACCCTATAAGTTTATATCTCTGAATCCAATGGATATATTGGACGCTGCAGATATTGATAGGTAAAGTGCCGCAGATTAAAGCCGCAGCAGCCCGGGGTATCCACCTGCACGGTTCCGGCTGCGTACGAGCCGAAGGCTGTCTGCCAGGCGACGGCGGATTTCACGGCGATCAAGTCGAAATCCGCCGGATTCAGACCGATCGAAGCAACATGGCCCGGATCCCAAGGGGCGACTCTTTGCTCCGTCAAGACAAGAGTGACATTCCTTGTTTCGATCACTGCCGTGCGTCCCATGTCAGCCCATTGCCCGGTCATATAGGAGCCGATATGACGGTATTTGCCGTCAAACAACAGCCGGACTTTGCCTTGGACCGGAACCGGATCGCCATGGAATGAATCACTCTTTCCGCCGACCGCCGCTTCGAAGGAACCGCCGACTCCCGCTCGCAGGGCCAGACCGACCGCTTCCGCGTCGCAGATAACCATCAGGCTCTTCGCCGGTGTATCGAGCAGATGCCGCAGCAGATGAGTCGCGTCTCCCGGTGCCCCGCCGCCCACATTGTCCGAGCCTTCAATCAGGATGACCGGGCCCTTGGCCTCTAGCCGGATGGCTTGCCGAATGCTTTCCTCCGCAGGATAGCCTTCCACGGCGAATTCCTCTCGCCGCTCCTGCGCCAGCCGGCAGAGCTTCTCCGCGCACTGCCCGGCCCAGGCCGGGTCGTTGTCTGTCGTGACAACGAAGGTCAGTCCGGCGTCCTCGACATCGCTGTACGGAAACCCGCCGGCCACCGTCACATTGAGCACCCGTCGGTCCTTCTCCAGTTCGAAAGCCGCCTCCATAAGCTCCTTCATGAACCCCTCATGAGTCACCATCGCCTGGGGCGCGACCAACAGACGGGAATGCTTATATGCATGAACAGGCCGAATTTCCGACCGGATCATCCGTCCGAGCAGCCGGGTCGCCTCTACCGCCCGCTCATAAGCATCCACATGCGGGTAGGTATCGTAGCCGATGAGAATATCGGCATGCTCGACCATCTGCGGACTGATGTTGGCATGCAGATCCAGCGTGATGGCGATCGGAAGCTCCCGCCCCACTCTGTCCCGGACCCGTCTCAGCAGCTCTCCTTCTACGTCCCGACAGGCTTCGGAGACCATCGCGCCGTGCAGTATAACAATAAGGCCATCCACACCCTCCGGAATCGACCGGAGCACTTCCCCCGCCAGCTCCTCGAAGCACTCCGCCGTAACCATGCCGCTTGGGGTGGCCGCGACGTAAGCACCGGCGATCAGCTCCGCCTGCAGCTCCTTCGCTCCATCGATCACTCCCCCCATGGACGTGCGGGTATTCTCGTAGCGTTCCCGATAAGACTGCGTTCCCGCCACCCACTCGTTCAGAAAGTGATGCCGCTCCGTCCGGCCCGGCGCGAAGGAATTTGTTTCGTGAAACATGCCAATGACCCCGATTTTCACATGACATCCTCCTTTTTTTCCTGCCTCCGTCGGCTTTGCATAATCATCGGTCTCTCCATAATAATAAGAGCCCGGTATATTTCCGGTTTCTCCGGCCATCAGGAAGCGTCTGTTTTCTTCAACTCCCGTCTCTTCCCGGCGCGTATGCGGCACTCCATGGCGGTCGTCAGAACCCACGCCTCACTTCCAAAGCCGAACTATATTGCGGGCGGCATTGAACAGCAATTCTTCAGCATGGGTCATGGCCTGCTCCAGCGTCATCGGACGGTTGACAATCGAATGCATACTGTCAAAAGCGGAGTACAGCTCATCCAGATGATCGCCCAGGCTGCCCGACAGCAGCACCGTCTTCACTCCATACCGTTTGGCCAGTGAGGCCAGATAGAACGGTGCCTTGCCATGCAGCGTCTGCTCATCCGTCCGCCCCTCTCCAACGAACAGCCAATCGGCATCGGCCAGTAATGCCTCGATTTGGGCCGTCTCAGCAATTAATTGGGCCCCGGATTGCATCTTTCCGCCAAGGGCCAACAGAGCAAACCCTAAGCCGCCGGCTGCGCCGGCACCGGCAGCATTCTGCAGCCCGGGCCGTCCCAAGCTTTCTTCCACGGCCTGCGCATAGACTCGCATCCCCCGGTCCAGCTCCTCCACTTGTGCCGGAGCGGCTCCCTTCTGCGGACCGAACACGGCTGAGGCTCCGTCCGGACCGCATAGCGGATTGTCCACGTCGCAGGCTATGCGAAACTCCGCCTCCGCCAGCAGCGGGTGCAGGCCGCTGAAATCGACGGTGCTGACCTGATTCAGGTTGGCCGCTATAGGCGGGATCGGCTGGTCTGCCGCATCCAGACATTTTACCCCAAGGGCGCGAAGCATCCCTATTCCGCCATCGTTCGTAGCACTCCCTCCCAGCCCGATAATAAACCGGCGAACACCGCCTTCGAGCGCATGCAGGATACATTCACCTACGCCGTAGGATGTCGATTGGAGCGGATTCCTTCTATCCGCCGGAACGAAAGGCAGGCCGACCACGGCGGCAACCTCGATGACGGCCGTCTGCCCGTCTCCTATTCTTCCGTAAAAAGCGGAGACAGGCTCCCCGTAAGGCCCCCGCAACTGAAGCTCGATCCGCTCGCCACCGGTGCTGTGAAGCAAGGCTTCGACGGTACCTTCCCCGCCATCCGCGATAGGAATCACGTGAACCGCCGCATCGGGCATCTCCCGGAGAATCGCCCTGCGGATGGTGTCTCCGGCTTCCAGCGAGCTCATACTGCCTTTGAACGAATCCGGGGCAACGATAAATCGCATGCGGTAACTCCCTTTCCGTTATATAACACGTGAATGTAAAGCCTGCCAGAACGTGCAGAAGTGCAGGTCTTTGAAAGCATCTGCCCGAACGATCTAACGCTGCGGGCTACTGGCTACGCCGCGCGAGCTGCGGGGCCGCGGCCACGGAAGCACCGCGCTACCCCCACATGCCCCAGCACCTTCCCGGTGTCTCCACCGTGAAGGTCTGGATGTTGCCGGTGTCCGCGACGGTAACGTAGCACTGCCGACCATCCGGCCCGCCGAAGGTCAAATTGGTGCAATCGGTGCCCGCCAGCTTCACCTCGAGCAGCAATTCGCCTGCCGGGCTCAGCTTGGCTACGGTTCCTTTGCCATGGCGGGTGACATATAGATTGCCGTCCATATCGCAGCGCATTCCGTCCAGCCCGTAATCGGGGAACTGGAAGAACAGCCTTTTGCCGCTGACCTCCCCGGCTTCATTCAGATCATACGCCCATACGGTCCTCTGCACGGACTCGTTCACATACAGCACCCGCTCGTCGGGGCTGACCTCGATTCCATTCGTCGTCCCCATGCCTGCCTCCAGCAGCACGACGCTCCCGTCCGGGTCGATCCGCCACAACTGGCCCGTCTGCTCCGGCCAATTCGGATCGCTGGCGAAGAGGATGCCGCTCCGGGAAATCGCTATGTCGTTGGGCTGATTCATCCGGGGCTCCTGAGCATGGACCGTCAGCTTTTTCGTCGTCATATCGACTTTGAAAATATGGTGATGGACATAATCAGCAATGTACATCGTTCCTTCACGGTCAAACCGGATCCCGTTCCCGATACTGCCGCCCGGCAGCTCAAGGAAAACCTCTCCTTCACCATTAGGCTTCACCCGGCCAATCGTATGCTGCCGCTCATAATTAACGGCATAAATCCGGCCTTCGCGATCGCAAGCCGGACCCTCAATCCCGCTGGTAAAGGAATGGCGGGCGGTTAGCTCCTTGCTGATATAAAGCTCCATCTCTTAGCTCCTTTTCGAAGGGGCGTATGCGATAACATCCATTTCGATTAAATATTTCCCGATACCGCTGACCACCGTCGTACGGGTAGGGTACGGAGCCTGGAACATCTGTGCATATACTTCATTAAATGCAGGAATCAGATTCCCATCGCTCAGATGCACATTCGCTTTGATCACGTGGTCCAGCGTCAGCCCGGCCTCCTGCAAAATCAGCTCCACATTGCGAATGCAGCGGGCGGTCTGCTCTTCAATCGTCTCCCCCGCCAATTCCAGCGTTTCCGGGTCTACCCCTACCTGTCCGGATACATACACGAAGTCCCCCGCTTTAACCGCATGGGAGAAAGGAAGCGGAAACTGGGGAGCTTTAGAGACATGAATTGTTTTCGACATAAATGATCACTCCTGTTAAGTAATTTTGCCGCGGGCGTCGATCGTCAGAATCGATTCGACCCTGCCGTTCCGCAGGCCGTACACCCGGTCATGCATATTGGTCGTGGTGCAGCAATGGTTCGGGATGAAGAAAAGGCGCTGCCCGATTTCATAAACGGCTTCATCCGGGACCCGCACATTGCCGTGCTCCTCGCTTAATCTTTCGAGATAAACGCCGGGATTCCCCTTAACGATTCCATATCCCGGGCGGTGCGGATTGGTATCGCCGCTGAAGGTTTTGGAGCCTCCGTCGACGATGACCGTTCCGGGACGAGGCGCGCTGACGACCGTCGTCATGACACTCATGGCGCAGCCGGATTCATCGATAATTCCGGTCGACAGCTGAGTGCCGTCTCCGAATACATAGGAGCCGGGGCGTATTTCCGTCACGCCGGTTTGTTCCCCGACATAGACCGAAGTTGGCGTGGAGCCGACGCTGATTTCCGGGACATCGATGCCTTCCTGCGCGAGCCACTCCTTGGTCTGCACCAGCAGCTCCGCCTCCTGTCTTGCGGCAGCGCGCAAGTCCTCTGCGGTGGTTTTGCTGTAGGAATAGCCCCCGTGCGTCATGAGCGCTCTTACCTCGACCCCGGGAAGCTGGGCAATTTGCTTCACCAGCTCGCCGGTTTCCTCACCGGGCTCCAATCCGCAGCGATTCAAGCCGGTATTCACATCAACATACAGCGGAATTCTCCGCTTCATCGCTTCCCCCAATTCGGAAAGCCCCCGGGCTACATCGATATGGTCGACGCTCACCTTAATATCCGCGGTCTCCAGCAGCTTCGCCAGCCTCTGGAGCTTCTTCTTGCCGACGATCGGAAAGGCGATCAGGATGTCGCGGATTCCTCCCTCGACCATCACCTCGGCTTCGCCTAATTTGGCTACCGTAATCCCGCAAGCGCCGTACTTGATCTGCTGCTGGGCAATCCAGACCGACTTGTGCGTCTTCGTATGCGGCCGCAGCTTGACTCCGGCCTCTGCAGCTAACCGCGCCTTGTCCCGCAAATTCCGGTCCAGCACATCCAGATCAACCAGCACGGCGGGCGTCTCGATTTCCTCTAACGGAATAGGATGGAAATCTGTCATGTTATCGTCCCCTTTCCAATGCTCTGCCGGCGAACACTCCGGTGACCTGCTCTCCGCGAACGGCTACCTCGCCATTGACCAATACATAAGGAATGCCAACCGGGCCGCTGCGCGACTGCTGGTAAGTCGCCGTATCCGTCACCCTCCGCTCGTCGAAAATAACAAGATCGGCCGCATAGCCTTCCTTTAATACTCCGCGGTCGGCCAGGCCGAAACGGTCTGCGGGCACCTTCGTCATCCGGTTGACGAGCGTTTCCAGCCTGAAATCATACTCCCGGCAGAACCTTAACAGGCGCGGGAAGGTTCCGAATGCCCTCGGATGCGGGTTCTTCCCGAGCGGAATTCCGTCCGAGCCTACCATATAATAGGGCCGCGACAGCAGCTCCAGGCAATCCCGGTTGAAGCGGTCCCAAGCTTCCTGGCTGGCCTCCTCGAACATCCATTCCGGAGAATCGTGATAGCCTACCTGAAGCTTCTCCGCCAGCAGCAGGTCGCACAGCATGTCGGGGACCGATTGCCCCCTCTCCTCGGCGACTTCGCGGAAGCTTCGCCCGACATATTGCGGATGGTTAGGCAGATTCGTGAAGTATCCGCGCAGCGGAATCGTATTCTGCTCCATCCCTTCTATAAAACGCGGACGAAGCTTCGGGTCCGCCAGCCGCTCGAGAATGGCGTCGAAGCCTCCTTCGAAGCACCACAGCGGCAGCCAAATCACCACATATCCGCTTCCGGACGGATAAGGATACAGCTCCAGCGTCAGATCGACTCCCCGCTCATACGCAGCATCGATCGCCGCCATTACTTGCTGCACTTGGCCCGCCTTCTCCAGGTTCGTCCGGTAATGGGAGAAGTGCAGCTTCACCCCCGAACGCTCGGCAATCTCAATCGATTCCAGCACCGGGTCTATCGGCTCGCCGCGGAATACCGTCCGATAGTGGGTTACATAGACACTGTCGTTCGCCGCCGCTACCTTGCATAATTCCACCATTTCTTCCGTGTCGGAATATGAACATGGATAATAGCTCAAACCGGTGGAGAAGGCGACCGCTCCTTCCTTCAACCCTTGATCGAGAAGCTGCTTGGCCTTGGCCAGATGCTGGCCGGTCAGCGGCAAATCGCGCATTCCCAAGGTCTCCAGCCGCAGGGCGCCATGGGGAACCTGATACGCCGTGTTGATGGCAACCGTTCGGTCGAACTTCATCCGGTATTCCCGCACCGAAGACCAATCAAGCGGAATATCGGGCGCCCCGTTCAAGCCCGCCAGGAACTTGTAATTCATCAGCAAATTCTCCCTGCTGAGCGGAGCATACGACAACCCGTCCTGCCCCAACACCTCCGTAGTTATGCCCTGTGCCAAACCGGATGCATGCTGGCGGTCCCACAGCAGCATAAGGTCGGAATGCACATGAGTATCGATGAAGCCCGGCGCCGCGATCATTCCTTGGGCGTCAATCACTTCCCGGGCCGATTCCACCCCTTCCAGCCCGAGCCCGCTAACATCTGAGCTTCCCGGGCCGTTCGCGGCTCTGGCGCCCTCCCAAGCCTCCCGACTGTCTGCTGCTGATTCCTCTAGGTTCGACTGCCGGCTAATTCGGGCCAGCTTCCCATCCTTAATCGCAATCGATCCGCGAAACCGGTCGCCGCCGGTTCCGTCCACAATCGTTGCATTTTTAATGACAATATCCGCCTCCATACATAACCCCTCTCCTAGGCAGTAAATTCCGGACGTTTTGCGAAAACGTTCTCAACCGCCTTTAAAGTCTCTTCTGCTTCTTTATCCCCGTGTACGGCAGATACATACCATAACCCGTTCGGGCGGAGCAGGATTCCCTCATCCAGCATCAGCTCGGCAAAAAGACCGTATTTCGCCGCATCCCGGCGGCCGAACTGATCGAAATGCGCCACTTCCTGCTGATCGGTAAACATCATATGAAACACAGGCCCCGGCTGATTAACGACGCCGTTTACATTATATTTCTTCATCAGGGAGCGAATTCCCTCCGCCAGTTGTCCGGCGATCCGCTCCATTTGCCGATAGGCCGCCCCGTTGTCGCGCCCGAGCTCATCCAGAACCGCCATGGCCGCAGCGGTCGATACCGTATTGCCGTTTAAAGTTCCGAGATGGTCCACCCGGCCTTCGGCGACGAGGTTCATAATCTCGTTCTTGCCGGCCACCGCACTCAGCGCAATTCCGCCTGCCAGCGCCTTCCCCATCGTCATCAAATCCGGAGTGATGCCGAATCGTTCATGGGCTCCTCCCAGACCGAGGCGGAAGCCGGTAATGACCTCGTCGAAGATCAGAACGATGCCGTATTGTTCCGTCAGCTTCCGCATCGCTTCCAGATAGCCCTCCCGGGGAGAAATGCAGCCGGAATTGCACATGATCGGTTCGGTGATCACGGCGGCAATCTCCTCCCGCCGTTCCGTCAGCGTGCGTTCCAGCACATCGGGCTCGTTCCACGGCAGCAGAATGACGTCCTCCAGACTGTTGACGCTCTGCCCTCCCGTTCCCGGAACCGCCTCCCCGGCTGCGGACCCGGCCGCCTGGCTTTTCATATCCGCGCTCGGGAAAGAGGTAAAGATCGCATCGGACCAGCCATGGTAATGCCCGTGGAATCGGACCACCTTCTGCCGGCCCGTATAGGCTCTCGCCAGCCTGAGCGCCATCATTACCGCTTCGGTTCCCGAGCCGCTGAACACGACTTTATCCGCGCAGGGGAGAATCTCCGTAAGCCGCTTGGCCAAGGCGATCTCGCCTTCATGCTGGAGCCCGAAGGTATAGCCCTTCTGCATGGCTTGATATACTTTCTCATTCAGCAAAGGATGCGAATGCCCGAGAATCAGTGGACCATACGCCAGCAAATAATCGATGTACTCGTTGCCGTCTACATCGTATACACGCGCTCCCTTGCCGCCGGCTGCATAGAGCGGGGTCGGCTTCATGGCCGCCCTCAGGGAGCTGGCCACCCCTCCGGCCAAATATTGGTTTGCTTCTGCCAGCATCTGTCTGGATCTATCGGTTTTCATACGATTGAACCTCCTTAAGTGAATACGATTTTCTCACCCTTATTTGGGGATGTTATCCATTTATGCTCATCGTATCACGGAGGTCATTTTCTATCAAGAAAATTATTTTACATTAAGAAAATTATGAATCATCAAATCCTATACCCGCCATCTACTGTATAAAGAGAACCTGTTACGTAGGAGGCGGCATCCGACAGCAGGAAAGCCCCCACCTCGTTAATTTCCTCCGGTCGCCCGGTTCTGCGCAGCAAAGTATTATCCCGGATAAATTGCCGGGTTACCTCCGGCATTGCCTGCCACGCCTGCTCGGTATTAAAATCACCCGGCACAAGAGCATTGGCGCGAATTCCATCCTTCGCATAGTCGACGGCGATCACCCGGGTCATCTGGCTGACCCCCGCTTTGGCTGCGCCATAAGCCAGGCACGTCTTCTGGGGAAGGTGGCCCAGAATCGAGGAAGTATTCACGATGGACCCTCCCCCGCTTCGGATCATAAGGGGCAGCGAGTACTTGTTGACGAGGAATGTGCTTGTCAGCGTCCCGCGAATCGTCGCTTCCCATTCATCCAGGGCGAGCTCTAATGCCGGCTTGCGTACATGCGTGTAGCAGTTGTGATAAACCCCATCCAATCTGCCGAAATGCGCCTCTATTCGCGCAATGGCCTCCTGCACCTCATTTTCGCTGCAGGCATCCGATTGCATGAACAGGAAGCTATCAGCACCATAACTTTCAGCGGTTTGCTTCAGTTCCGGACAGCCTTCCAGGGGCAAGAGATCCGTTGCGGCCACCTTCGCTCCTCTCTCGAGAAACAGGGTGACAGCGGATTGCCCCAGCATCCCCAGAGCCCCCGTGATCCAAATTACTTTGCCTTCCAATTGTCTCTGCTTCATCCTACGCCCTCCCATCACAGATCCATAGATACGGTATAGAGAAATCTTCATTGCCGCCGGTACAAGTACCTGCGCCTTATTCGATACAGTTTCTCACCTAACTAACTCGAATTTCGCAGAGCGAAAATCGGCTTAAATGCATGATACAACTGAAAAAGCAGCGGATTAAATACAAAAGTTGAAAAATAGAAAAACACCACTTCGTTTGGTAAAGTGAGAGTGTCAAGCAATCACTACCATAAAGAAGAGGTGTCCTCTATATGATAGAGCAAATCGTACAGCCGAATCAACTTCCAAATGAAATTATACCGGCTTTCAAAGAACTGAAAGTGCTGCAACACTTGAAAACAGCAAGGGGATACCCGTCACCATCTTCTTTGTACGCGATCGTTCATCCGGGCCGGTGAAGACATCACAAAGACGAGCAAAAATACATTAAAATCGTGCCTTTTTCCAAAAAGAAGGCGAAAGACGCTCAAATGTGCAGGTCTTTTTCACAAAATAGGGCCATTTCGCAAAAAATCGCTCCAAAGACGTGCATTATTGATCTAGAATCAGGTATGTGGCGACTTTTCTCCAAAAAGACGTGCACTATTACTCTAGAATCAGGTACATCAAGGCTTATCTACCGAAATTAAGCTGCGAAAGTTGAGTAACCAAGCGCGAACAGGCTCAGTGTAAGGCCCACGCATATTGTCCATCCGGTCAGTGGTTTCGCGCCCCCCGACATGGTCCTACTGCTGAAACTGCAGCTTCGTGCTCAGCTCCCTGGACGCTTGGCGGACCCATTCTGTCATTGGTTCCGCGCCCCCGACAAGGTCCTACTGCTGGAACTGCAGCTTCGTGCTCAGCTCCCTGGACGCTTGGCGGACCCATTCGATCGCCCGGCTCCACAGCTCATCGTCCATCCGGGCGGATGGAATCGAGATGCTTAAGGAAGCTACCAGCTGCTTCGAGGAATCATAGATTGGTCCTGCTACGCAACGCACCCCCTCAACGGCTTCTCCCTGGCTGAAGGACAGCCCGGCGGAACGGATTTCCTCCAGCTGGCTGAGCAGATCCCGGTAGCTGTGTATCGTGCTGCTTGTCAGGGCTCCCAGCTCTTCATCGGGATACAGCTTGCGGATTTCTTCCTGATCCAATGAGCTCAGGAACATCTTCCCCATGGCGGTTGCGTGCAGGGGCAGCTTCATTCCCAGGTGCGAAACGAACCGGACGGCGTGGGAGCTTTGCTTCTCCGCTATGTACAGAATGTTTCCCCCATCGCGAATCGCCAGGAAAACGGATTCATTCAAGTCGTCGACGATCTTCTGGGCCACCTGATGGAACTCGGCGGACAGGCTGGTGTTCTGCAAATACTTGGAGCCGATTTCAAACAGTTTGTAGCCCAAATAGAAGGCTCTCTCCTGCTTGTCGGTTTCCAAGTAGCCTCTTGCCTGCAAATTTTGCAAAATTTTGTAGGTGCTGCTCGCGGGCATCCCCAGCTTGCGCGAAATATCCATCAAGCTCATCGGCTCCTTCTCTTCCGCAAATAACTCGAAGATATCGAGGACCCGGTCGGCCGACTTGACGACGACTGGCTTTTCTTCTTTTTTCACAACATTTCCCCATTTCGAAAATCATTTTTCATACAAGAAATATTGTAATCCGTTTTCCGGCTGAACTCAATGTCCTTTGCGGCAAAACATAACCGCACAAAGTGACATATGGCCTTCCAAGTTAGTCCGTTCGCACCCTAACTGGGTGGAGTCTACTTTTCCTCTAGGCGTCATTCTGTCTGTCCGCGATCACCTGAGTTTCACAGCGTTAACCCTTGGCGGCTTTGGATTTGTAGCCTGTCTTAGATTTATCCAGTACTATGCGGGGCCCGGTAATTAAAAGCTGCAAATCTGCAGCCTTTTGTCCATATTGTTCCATATCCATATGCAAAGCCTGAAAAAATACATCTTTTTCTCGTTTTAAGGGTGATCAGACCGTTGAATACGAAAATTAGTGCACTTTCGGCTAGGCCCCCTAATTCCGGAGTCCGCACCATAAAAAAATAACCATGTATACAATTCCTCTCTTTTTGGA
>NZ_JBQCLK010000055.1:11779-18317 GCF_051966115.1 Paenibacillus sp. SAFN-117 | reverse complement strand
TAAACATAAAAAATATTTCTTATCCATCGTCCCGATGGATAACCCTACCAGCTTACACAAACTTCTTGACGCTACCTCATTTTCCACCATTCGCTTGAATTTACCTACATAAAATACAGTTAGACCGTGTAGGAACCACCACAGGCAATGGGTTTCTATCAGTGCACTCTGCGAAAGTTGAGTGTTAAGCTTTAGCGTCTTGAACTTCAAATGCTATTAGGTGAATAACATCCTTCAATCGCGGTCGCTCATCCATGAAATACTCCGATTGGAGTTTTTCTCATATAATGAAAAAACGGTATTCTTTGGTAAAATAAAAATACTCGGGAGCAATTATTTTTGTCTTCTTAATATTATCATTGTTTGCCTATGTAAGAGGCGTTCGGGAGGTCGAAGATGAAAGTTAAGCTTGTATTATTTTTGTTGACTCTTTTAACTGCAGTATGTACTGGATGTGCGGAAAAACAGCCAGTTGAAAAACCAAAATATACTTTCACGGGGAAAACGGTTTCATTGGTTAAGCAGAACAACTATTCTATAGATGGAGTTAGGATTCGTTATACACTGCAAGTAGAAAATTTTAACCCAACGGATGAAGCATTTAAGAAATACAATGAGATGTTTGGGGAGCATGGGGAGTATAAACATTTTGAAATCACAAAAAACACAAAAATCTATGATAGCAACAATCAACCAATTGGACCGGAAGACATCAAAATGAATCAAGAGATTAGCTTCTCGGTTGAATTCATTAACGATCAAGCACTTCATGCGTTAGAAATACGGGAATTATAACGAGGATACGGTCGATGATGATTCAATCGCGAGAGCTGCGGAACGGGCGGCGCAGAGGACTTGCTCCGTACCTCCACGCCCCGTGAGCTTTAATGCTTCTTGGCTTCTAGGATTTGCCGATCAGCAGCGACAATAAGCCGGCGGCAATGAGCGGTCCGACAGGAACTCCGCCGAATAAAGCGACGCCCAGTACGGTGCCGATCAACAACCCGGCTACGACGGTCGGCTGATTAGACATGAGCGCCGCTCCACGACCGCCCAGGAAGGCAACCAGCATGCCAATTCCAATAGCGAGAAGCGATTTCCAATGCAGGAACGATTGCAGGATCGTCTGAAGCGACAGTTTGCCGCTCGCCATAGGGGACATGACGCCGATTGTGAGAATGACAATGCCCACGCTTAAGCCGTATTTTTCGATCCAGGGGAACGTCTGGTGCAAATTCATGACCCGCAGCAGCAAGAGAACGATCATGGCAATGGAAACAGGCGTGTTGTTGCTGAACAGCCCAAGTGCCGCAAAAGCCAGCAGCAGAAGAGAGGTAGTATCGACATTAGCCATCGGAAGTTGCTCCTTAGCATCATATAGTTTCATTTATCGCATAGCATACATGTCGTTTTCCCAAAGATCAAGTTTTCCCCGGATCCGGCTACTTGTAACAATGGATTTTTTAATAAAAAGTCTCATGCAACTGGCAAAGCGAACGGCATCCGGATTGCGGACCTAATGGATCGGCAGCAGTTCGAGACCAAGCTGTTCCGCTGGTGAAGGAGAAGAACGATGTAATCGAGCGCGTATCCGGAAGCCAGGGTCAGATGGCTCTGTCATGCCCTTACGTCAGAGTCTGGCAAGCGTAGCGGCTGATGCGGTTCTACCATTGCTACCCGCCATTCGCAGACTTCGATCATCCCGATGTTTTTGTAAACTCTTCGGGCAGCAGGATTACTATAGAATAAATATGGAAATTTCCCTTCCTGCAATAACGATTCAAACAAGCCAATCAGCACTTCCGATCCATAGCCTTGATTACGGTATTCGGGATGAGTCACGACCCCAATCACGATGGCGCTGTTTCTGGATTCTCTGACCGTTCCGCAGGAGGAAATCATTCGACCGTCCAGGCTCAAGTATACCGTCCGGTCGCTCGTTTCTCTTAATCTCTTCATTTCTGTTTTGATATAGTCGTCTCTAGTCGCAGTCATTTCGTATTCTTTCGTGGAGGATAACAAATCATAATGCTTCCCGGCTTCCTCTTCGCTGCTGATGGTATGGAGCTTAAGCTCGGGGTACCTCCTTCGCGCCTGAATTCGCCTGACAACTCCCATATGAGAGAGTGAATCGCTTCTAACCTTGACCAGGGGCATAAATTTCTTCATCCAACGGCTGGGTCCGGACAGTTTAGAGTATGTAAGCCGGTTCAGTACGCCTTGATATCCGCTAATCCCTCGATCCGTTCTGGAATAATAAGTAACATTGTTGAAATTATTCAGCAGAAGGGAATAGAGCTGCCCGTCCTCATATTCTCCATACGCATGAAAGGACGGACCTTCATAATGATGATCGATTAATTCATTAATCAGAAAGTAATAGTCGGCCGCATCCGGACCGAATAGCTTCAGGACCAGATCGTGATGTTCCTTGGTCAGTTTTATGATGTCCACGAGAATCACCTCGTTATCTTATATTAGTAGCCGAGCTTGCGCGCTCCTTGAATGCGCCTACTGGTTCCTTGATGTTTATTGGGCCGCGTACCTATATGTATTGTTAGAGTAGGGCTGTATCTCGGCAGGGGCATTGATGGTGAATGATTTCTTCCAGCGAGTTCGCTCCCAGGGGTGTAAATGAAAAAACTGCAATTCTGCATGCTTTTGGCCGGTTGACCCCGTGTCCGCAGCAAAGCCTGCAAAAATATATCTTTTTTCTCGTTCCAGGGGGGATAGGGTGACTTGAGACCGAAATTAATGTGCTTCCTCGCTATAGTGGATGCCTGATGTCTGCTTAATAGAGAAATGGTCAATACTGCCGAGTAAGAACGTTAATAGGGTGGGAATGACCATGTGGACCTCATTAAGCAGCAAGGATAACATGATTCACGAAGGTGACTCCCGCGCCTTCGCTTGGGCTTTGTCCTCCACCAGTGGACATTATCATTGAGTAATTATACACATTACTTTTTCCAGTTCCCGGCGGGGGATCTCCCCTCCAACAATATATCAAAAGAACGCTTCGTGAATGATTTCACACCTTAAAAATTAAAAAAAACTGTCTTGACTTCTTGTGCCACTATAATATTCCCGCACAAGATGACATCTGCAGGTAATCTGCTTTCCATCCCTTCCATCTTACATCTCCACTCAGCGTACAGGAACTACGTGCAACGGTAAAAATCCCGAAAAAACGCTAAGCCCGACAGAATTGCAGCACGGCAGGCCAGGGTTGATATCCCATCCATTTTATCTATTTATTTCCACAACTACTATGGATTTTTTGCTTATAACTAAAATCTCTGATGAAAAAGATTCCTCACTGTACAGCGAAAGGTCTGTATGATCTTCGGGTAAACATCACCGTGCAAATGGAATGGAACAACGAATGCGATTGGTGATCTATTTCGGTTATTGACGGGAAGAGAAGGATTGGTCTATCATTAGCTATGAGTATAAAATAAAATTATTCATACAATCATATTTGGGGTGACAGCATCATGGCGAGAAAGTTTAGTGATCACGAGAAGGAGAGAATTCGCGAGCGGCTGGTGGAGGCGGGGAAGCAATGCTTCGGCTTGTACGGGCTGAAGAAAACCAGCATCGAGCAGTTGACCAAGGCGGCGGGAATTGCGCAGGGGACCTTCTATTTGTTCTTCCCGTCCAAGGAGGAGTTGTATTTCGAGCTGTTGGAGCTTGAGGAGGAGAGGGTTCGCCGGCAGCTTCTGGAGGAGACGGAGGAATCCGGCAGAATGGACAAGGAAAAGTTGGTCCGCTTTCTGCGGAAATCACTGACGGTGATAGGGGAAAATCCGTTTTTTCGCCAGTTATACGAGGAAGATGTAATGGAGCAATTGGTAAGGAAGCTTCCTCCCGAGAAGCTAGCCGCCCATTTTGACAAGGATGCGGATGTTGCTATGCCTTTTGTCCGCCGCTGGCAGGAGGAGGGATGGCTGACCTCTCAGCGCCCGGAAATTATCGTCAGCCTGATTCGCTCGCTGATTCTGCTGACCCTGCAGAAGCGGATGATCGGGGAAGAGGTATTCGACGAGACGATGGAATTGCTCATTCAACTGATAGCGCAAGGGTTGACCGCCGAATAGGGGAGGGGACGATTCATGATTGAGGTTAACCGGTTGACTTATACCTACCCGGGAGCCAGGATCCAGACGATCAAAGGCATCGATTTTCATATTTCCCGGGGAGAAATTTTCGGCTTTCTCGGTCCTTCGGGAGCGGGCAAGAGCACCATTCAGAAGGTGTTGATCGGAGTATTGAAGCAGTATGGAGGGAGTGTTCGGGTGATGGGCCGGGAGCTGAACCGCGCTAAGCCGGACTATTTTGAACGGATTGGGGTGGCCTTTGAATTCCCTAATTTTTATTCCCGGTTTACCGCTTTGGAGAATTTGAGCTTCTTCCGTTCTCTGTATTCGTGCAAAACAGAGGAGCCCCGGCAGCTTCTGGCCAGGGTGGGCTTGGAGGATCACGCCCGCGACAAGGTGTCCGGCTTTTCCAAAGGAATGAAGATGAGGCTGAACCTGTGCCGGGCTCTGCTGAACCGGCCGGATCTGCTGTTCCTGGATGAGCCGACCTCCGGACTGGACCCGGTTAACGCGAAGCTGGTGAAGGACCTGATCCTGCAGCAGAAGGCGGAAGGCAAAACCGTTCTGCTGACGACGCATAACATGAACGCGGCCGAGGAGCTCTGCGACCGGGTAGCTTTTATTGTAGACGGGCAGGTTTCGCTCATCGATTCCCCCCCGGGAGCTCAAGCTGAGAAGGGGCACGAAAAAGCTGGTGGTGGAATACAAGGAAGGCCAGGATCGCAGAACGGAGGAGTTCCCTCTCGCCAGACTCGGGCGCAATGACCGTTTTCTGGAGCTTATCCGGGAGAAGCCCATCGAGACGATGCACAGCCAGGAATCGACTTTGGAGCGAATTTTTATCGATGTCACAGGAAGGAAGCTGGATTAATATGCGAAGAATGCTCAACGCTTGGGGACACGATATCCATTTTCAGGTCCGTCAAGGCTTCTATTTGGCCTATTTGCTCATCACCGTAATGTACTGTCTGCTGCTGTCCCTCGTCCCGTCTGGCGCCAGAGCCGATGTTTCCGTTCTTGTCGTTTTCTCCGATCCGAGTGCCCTCGGCTTTTTCTTTATCGGCGGGATCGTGCTGCTGGAGAAAGGACAGAACATCTACGATAACCTGTTCGTCACTCCTCTGCAGGTCGGAGAATATATGGCGGCCAAGACATTATCCCTCGCCATGCTGTCTACGTTAAGCGCAGCTGCCGTTCATCTGTCGGCCTTCGGTTGGGAAGGCTTCAGCTTGCTGTTTTTGGCGGGAATATTATTGACCTCGGCATTCTTTACCTTGATCGGCTTGGGGCTCGCTGTCCGCTGCGGGACGTTGAACGGTTTTTTTCTCGCGTCTCCGCTGTACTCGATCATCTACTATGTTCCTGTGCTGGGATACTTGGGGGTTTATGAGTCCCCCCTCTACTATTTACTGCCTACTCAAGGGACTTTGCTGCTGCTCGCTTCTCCGTTTCATCCGCTGACCATATGGGAGGTGCTGTATGGGCTTGCGGTACTCGTGGTGGGGATCGGATTGGCTTATCTATGGGCTAAACGCTCCTTCATCAACCATATCGTCTTGAAAATAGGGGGAAGGGGCCAATGAATAAATATGTTTCACTATCCGCCGCAGACGCGAAAAATATTGCGCGCGATCCCATGCTGGTCCTCGCCGTTTTCGGCCCGCTTATTCTCGCTGTCGCCATTCGCTATGGAATGAAAATATTGTCCGGGTGGCTGCACCTCACCTTGGCCTTCGACCTGACGGTCTATTATGACCTGATTCTGATCGAAGCTCTCCTGCTTATTCCGCTGATGCTGGGAGTGATCGCCGGATTTCTGATGCTGGATGAGAGAGACGAGAATCTGATTGCTTACTTTGCCGTGACGCCGCTGACCCAATCGGGGTATTTGCTTTACCGGCTTAGTTCTCCCGTGCTGCTATCCGCCGCTTACACGGTTTTCTTCGTATACTTCACGGATCTGGTGCGCGTCCCCGTGGCCGCTCTTCTTCCGTTAACGCTGCTGCTTGCCTTGCAGGCTCCGGTCGTTGCTCTGCTTCTGCTGGCTTTTGCAGCGAACAAGGTGGAGGGAATGGCATTGTCCAAAGGAATTGGAGTAACGATGGCCGCCCCCTTGGCTATCTATTTCGCCCCCGAACCCTGGTCCTGGCTGGCTTCCGTGCTGCCCACCTTCTGGATAGCCAAAGCCTATTGGGCCGGAATGGAAGCATGGTCCGGCGGCACGTTCTTTATTTATTTGGCCGCTTTCGCGTTCTATTCCCTGCTGGCGGTCTGGCTCTATCGCCGTTTTGAGCAAAGAAACGATTGATCCTTGCGGGCTCGTTAGCCGCGAAAACGGGCCCGAACCCCCGCTAGTACCCACGAGTACCCACGGGTACCCTCGACTCTCCTTCGATCTCGCTTCGAGCTCCCCCTCGAACCAACCACACACCTACCCA
>NZ_JBQCLK010000055.1:0-11679 GCF_051966115.1 Paenibacillus sp. SAFN-117 | reverse complement strand
AACCTACCCAAACCTACCCAAACCTACCCAAACCTACCCAAACCTACCCAAACCTACCCAAACCTACCCAAACCTACCCAAACCTACTCCTTGAATCTCCCACGAACCTGATACGAGCTTTTCGCGAACGACTCTCGAACGACTCTCGAACGACTCTTGAACGACTCTCAGCGAATATCAAATGATTCTCGAACGATTCTCAAACGATTCTCAAACGACTCTCAGCTACCCCTCCTTCAAAATTCCTTCGAATTTCCCTTTCATTTTTTCAAAGTTAAACCTGCGAACTGTTATTTTCTGGTTGACGGCCAATCTTCTTCGAGATAGAATAATACAAAACAATACAAAATATTAATTAACAATACTAAACAATTGGATGAAATTGGTGATTACATGAATAAACCGCTGTTTACAGAGGAAAGAAGGAAGCGGATTCTGGAGCAGATTCAAAGAGAGGGACGGGTTCAAGTGAAGGAATTGGCCGTCCTCTTCTCCGTCACGGAAGACGCGATTCGCAAGGATCTTCGTTTTCTCGATCAGCAAGGGCTCGTCCAGAAAACATATGGCGGAGCACTGCTGCCTTCCAAAGCCTCTTCCTTCATCGCCTACAAGGATAGGGGTGGAACCGAATCGAAGAAGCCCTTCGCCAAGGCGGCCGCCGCGCTTATCAAGCCGGGGGACACGGTGTTTATCGAATCGTCCAGCTATACCAATCTGATGTTTTACGAGATGGAGCCGATGCCGGGAGTGACGGTCGTGACGAACAGCATTCACGGCTTATCGGAGCTCGCGTCCAAGGTGAAGCTGATTCACGTAGGGGGGACGATTCACCCCGAGGATGAGTCCGGCTATGGTTTTTTTGCCCTGCAGACGATTCAACAAATCAACTTTGACAAATGCTTCCTGCGAACCTCCGGCATTTCGCCCGATTGGAAGGTGAGCGCCGCTCTGCAGGACAGCCTGGAGCTCAAACAGACGGTGATCCGTCATTCGAAGCAGAAAATTTTGCTGATTGGAAGAAACCATTGGAACCGCGTCCACCGCTATAACGTTTGTGAGCTTGGAGAGATGGATGTGGTGCTGACGGATACTGACGATGAGAAGGTTCTGAGCAAGCTGGCGAGACAGGGAATCGATGTCATTTCGGTTGATCAAAGCATACCGTCCGGAAGATGAAAAGGGCTTGCAGAAATAATGATACCGTGATCACCTGCAGATAACATATCCGACCTGGATACTTTTCCATATAAACTTTATACTCCATGTAAGAAATACGGTTTGGACCAGCGAAGTTTATATCAAACTAGAAAGCCGGCATCAGCCGGACTGGCTGCGGGATATTTTCTTTCGATATCGAATGAAGCTGCGGAATTCTCTATTAATCATGCGAGGGGGACCAAGAGATGGAACCGAAATGGCTGGAATGGGCCAAGCAGATCCAGGCTATTGCGCAGGCAGGTCTGACATATTCCAAGGATGTCTACGATTTGGAGCGTTTCCAGGAACTGAGGAAGCTGAGCGCCGAGATTCTGTCCGAATATACCGGTACCGATATGCAAACCGTGACCGAATTGTTCGCGAATGAAACCGGGTATGCGACTCCGAAGGTCGATGTGCGGGGAGTCGTCTTCCGGGAAGGCAAGCTGCTGCTCGTCCGGGAGAATCTGGATGGATGCTGGTCGCTGCCGGGCGGATGGGCAGACATAGGCTTATCGCCCGCCGAAGTGGCGGTTAAGGAAGTGCGAGAGGAATCCGGATACGAGGTAGAGCCGGTCAGGCTGCTGGCAGTTTGCGACAAGAAGTTTTATCCTCACCCCCCCTCTCCTTATCATGTTTATAAAATATTTATTCTCTGCGAGCTGGTCGGAGGGGAAGCACTTACCGGAACGGAGACGTCCGAGGTCGGCTTCTTCGGGGAGAATGAACTGCCGGAGCTGTCCGTGGAACGAAATACCGAGTCGCAGGTGAGAATGATGTTCGAATATGCGCGGCATCCGGAATGGCCTGCTTATTTAGACGGACTTGGAGGGGAAGCGAAATGAGCATACCGTGGAAAATGGAACGAATATCGATAAAAGGAAGCAACGAATGGAACGAAGACGAACTGATCGTGAACGATTCCCTGGCATTGTATGGTGTCGTGGACGGATCAACGTCCCTGATCCCTTACCGGGGGGAGAATGGGGAAACCGGAGGCAAGCTGGCTTCCAGGTTGATCCGTCAGTATATGGAGTCTCTGAGCGATGACCAAGGAGCTGTGGTTCGTCTGAACGAAGCGGTACTGGAGGCTAACCGTCGGCTGCGGGAGGAGATGGTGTCCAGCGGGATCGATATCTCCGACAAGCGCCAGCTGTGGACCGCGGCCTTGGCCGCCATCCGAATCCACGACCGGTATATTGAATATGTTCAAGCAGGGGACTGCATGCTGATCGCTGTATATAAGGATGGAACGGTGCGTGTCGTTACGCATGATTCAGTGGCTCATATCGATAGGGAGACGAAGCAGCTATGGCAGGAAGGCATCCAGAGGGGAATGACGACCCGGGAGGAGCTGAGGGAATATGTCATCCCTACGATCCAGCGCAATCGGTTGAAATTGAACACCTTGGAAGGGTATTCTGTAGTCAGCGGAGAGCCTGAGCTAGAGGATTTACTCGAGTACGGACGGATTAGCCGGATTCAGCTTCAAGGCCTCCTTCTGATTACAGACGGTCTTTTTTTGCCGAAGGAGAAAGGAGAGTCGGCTTCGGACTTCCATGAATTAACGGAGCGAATTATGCGGGAAGGACTGGCGGCTTATGCCGACTGGCTGATTTCTCTGGAAGAAGAGGACGCGGACGGAAGGAAGTATCCGAGGTTCAAAAAATCCGATGACAAAACGGGAATTTGGATTCAATTGGAAAACTAAACGGAAACGCTATGAAAATATGGACGGGGTCAAGCTGAATAATTCGTTCAGCCAATTGCGGAAATGGCAGAAGGAAAGAAGGGCCAAAAGGAAGGATTTATCCTATCAGATTCCGCAGGCTTCGCCCGATCTGGATTATTTGCATCGCAATCGGAAGGAGATGTCGATCACATGGATCGGACATGCAACCTTCCTTATCCAAATGGGCGGATTGAACATCATCACCGACCCGGTCTGGGCTAACCGGATGGGCTTTGCCAAACGGCTGGCCCCACCGGGGCTGGATATTTCCCAGCTACCGGATATCGATGTGGTGCTGATTTCACACGGGCACTACGATCATCTGGATTTTCCTACCTTGCGAAGACTGCCGGGAGCTCCCGCCATCTATGTACCGGCCGGCTTGCGGAACAAGCTGCGGAGGAAAGGCTATAGAGAGGTGGAGGAGCTATCCTGGTGGCAAGACATCAGCAGGGACGGGGTGACGTTTACGTTCGTGCCGGCGCAGCATTGGACCCGCCGCACACTGATGGACACGAATACCTCCCACTGGGGAGGCTGGGTCATCAGTGCTCGGGGAACCGACCGGGGGAAGACGGCTTCGGTTGGTCGGGAGGCGTCTCCGGTAGTCGGGGAGGCGTGTGCACAAGGCCGAGAGTCGTCTCTGGGAGTCGAAGAAGCGTGCGCGAAAAGTCGGGAGGAGTCTCCGGTAGTCGGAGGTGCGTGTGCACAAGGCCGAAAGTCATCTCTGGGAGTCGAAAAAGCGTTTGCGCAAGGCCGAGAGTCGTCTCTGGGAGTTGAAGAAGCGTGTGTGCAAGGCCGAGAGTCGTCTCTGGGAGTCGAAGAAGCGTGCGCGAAAAGTCGGGAGGAGTCTCCGGTAGCCGGGAAGGCGGCTACGTTAGGTCGGACATCGCCGCAGGTGGTTTATTTTGCTGGGGACAGCGGCTATTTCCGCGGCTTTCGGGAGATCGGCCGGCGATTCAACATCGATTATGCGCTCCTACCGATCGGGGCTTACGAGCCGGAGTGGTTCATGTCGACGCAGCATGTGACCCCGGAGGAGGCCGTGCAGGCCTTGGAGGACTGCGGCGGCCAAGTGATGGTGCCGATGCATTACGGCGCCTTCCGGCTCGCGGACGATACGCCCAAGGAGGCACTGGATCGGCTGCACGCCGAATGGCAGCGCCGCGCACTGCCGCCGGAACGCCTCCGCTGCCTCCGGCACGGCGAAACGCTTCGCAGCCGCTAGCGTGCCGCTTCCGCAACAGCGCGGGTGGATGAGCGTAAGGGGGCTGCGTGGAGGAAGCGGGCGGAGCTACCACGGGCGTGGGCGGGGCCGGCATGCGGACGCGGGCAACGCAGGCGGTAGCAAGGCTGCAAAAGCGTGAGCGAGGCAAGCGTGCGGAGGCGCGAGGTAGAGGCGGAGTTGCCGGAAGAGGCTGGTTTTCGCATTTGAAAATCAGAGCGAAAACCAGCGTGTTCATTTGTACGATATTTCATACAAAGATGACCCTTCATGGAACTTTTGTGTCTATCGCATATCTGACTGTTTTCATACAAAATGCTCTCGTTCGCATCAAGCTATCAGCATTTATACTTCTAGTAGACTTTGCAAGGGGCCGGTATGAGAAACGTAAGTGCTATTTGGATGAACGATGTATGAACAATCGCATAGATAGTAGGTTTTTGTCCATGTCTGTTACTTGCATAGCATGGGGGTTGCCCGCCACATGTAGCCAGCTCTGCAATTTCGACTGCCGTCCCGATGCTGCTCCAAAGACAAGCAAAAGTGCATGTCTTTTTGCGAAAATCCGGTAAAATCCGGGAAAGACGAGCAAAACTGCAGGTCATTTTCCGCAAAACGCTGAAAATCAGTAAAATGGCTGAATTTACCTGCACTATTGCTTGTCTTTTGCTGATTTTTGCTAAAAACCTTCCAAAGACCTGCACTTTTGTTGGTCTTTGGAAGGTTTTTTGAGTGTACCTCTTATAAAGAGTTAAAAGATTCGTTCCAAGCTTAGCTCGCCTGTATTGCGGTCGGACAAAATCAACTTTCCGTCGTAGGAGTGGCCGGAGATGCTTTTGAACTTCAGTTTGTTGGTCGAGCCTTTCTGGATCAGCGATTTGACCATGGTGTCGCTTAAGGTTTTGCCGAATCTGGTTTTCTTCCAGATGACAAAGCGGCAACCGTGTTTGTAATTGCTGCAGCCGTAGCCTTTGCTGCCCATGAAGATCGTGCCGCCGCACCCGTGGCGCGGGCACAGCCCAATCACGCCGCCCGCCGCTCGCGAGGTCGCGCCTGCCGCTGCCCGCGTCTGTGCCGCGCTGCTGTCGCCGCCCGCCGCTCGCGGGGCCGCGCCTGCCGCCGCCCGCGTCAGCGCCGCGTCCCCGGCTGCGCCCGCGCGGCGGCGCTTGCCGCTGGCAGCGCGCGAGCGGCCCTTGGCCGGCGCCTCCGGCTGCGCGAAGGCGGCTTGATCCGCCTGCGGCTGGCTGCGCACCTTGTTCACGATGTAGACGGTGAATTCCTTCACCTTCTCCATGAACGCGGTGTCGGACGCCTGGCCTCTGGCGATCTCATTCAGCCGCCGCTCCCACTGGCCGGTCATCTCCGGCGAGGTCAGCAGCTCGATGCCGGCCCCGCGGATCAGCTCCACCGCCGAACGCCCCTTCGGCTCGAGCTCGATCCGCTTGCCCTGCATTCGGATGTAGCCGACCTTCTTCAACCGCTCGATCGTGGCGGCCCGGGTGGCCGGGGTGCCCAGGCCGGAGTCCTTGATCGCTTCCCGCAGGTCTTCATCCTCGATTTGCTTCCCGGCGCTCTCCATCGCCTTCAGCAGCGTTCCTTCGGTGAACGGCTTCGGCGGCTGGGTTTCCTTCTCCTGCACCGCAGCATCGGTGCAGAGCACTCCTAGCGACTTATCCACCGAGAACGGCTTGTCCGTCTCAACTTCCTCGTTCTCCTCTTCTTTTTTACGCTTGGAGTTTTTCTTGCTATCCTCAGTGCCGGAATAGACGATCTTCCAGCCCAAATCGAGAAGCTGCTTGACGGTCGTTTTGAACGTCTCCTCGGCTACCTCCGTTATTACGGTATGCATTTTATATTGGGCCGGCGGATAGAAATGCGACAGAAAACGGCGAACGATCATATCGTACAGCTTCTGCTCGTCGGCAGACAGGCTGCCCGCTTTTTTGGCCGTGGGCAGAATGGCGTGATGGTCCTCCACCTTGGCCGGATTGCAGACATGCCGGTTATTTTTGTGAACGAAGGACCTCGCCGCCTGCTGGACAAGAGAATCGTAGTCGGTCCCCTGCAGGGAAGACAGCGCCCGGTGCATCTCTGGAATGTTCTGCTCGGTCACGTAATTGGAATTCGTTCTCGGATAAGTGATCACTTTATGCTTCTCGTAAAGAGATTGCGCCAGGTCGAGCGTTTTTTTCGCGCTGAAGCCGTATTTGCCGTTCGCTTCGCGCTGCAGCAGAGTCAGGTCATACAGCTTGTAAGGATATTCGCGCGTATCCTTGATTTCATAGCTGGTTATTCTGCCGGGCCGGCCCTTGACTTTGGCCGCAATCTCATCCGCCCGTTGACGGTCGGTGATCCGTTCTCCCTGCCATTTGCCCGGATATCGTGTGCTCTCTTGGGAGAAGCCGGCCTCCACTTCATAATAGGTTAACGAACGGAAGGCTTCGATCTGCTTCTCCCGGTCATAGATCAGGGCAAGCACCGGGGTCTGCACCCGCCCGACGGACAGGAGCTCCCGATGCTTCGTAGTAAAAGCGCGCGAGCCGTTCATGCCGATCAGCCAATCGGCTTCGCTGCGGGCCCGGGCCGCCTTGGTCAAATGCTCGAATTCCGAGCCGTCTCTCAACTGGGCGAAGCCCTGACGGATCGTCTCCGGCGTGAGGTCGGAAATCCACAGCCGCTGAACCGGATGCCGAAGCTTCAGATGCTGCTGGATGAACGAGAAAATAAGCTGGCCTTCCCGTCCCGCATCGCAAGCATTGATAATGGTCCCGCACTGCTTCGCCAGTTCCGCGATCACCTTGAGCTGGGATCGGGTTTTGTAGTGAGGAATTAGCTTGAAGGTATCGGGAATGATCGGCAAATCTTCGATCCTCCATTTTTTGTAGCGCACGTCGTACTTGTCCGGCTCGGCCAAACCGACCAAATGGCCGATGGCCCAAGTAATGATATAGCGCTCTCCTTCGAGGTGCGTTTTTTTGTTGACGGCTTTAGGCTCAATCGCCTTGGCTATATTACGGCCCATGTCGGGCTTCTCGGCCAGAACTAACGTTTTCACGGAATCATCACCTTGCGTATGGTAAACTGCTTTTCTTGTATTGTACACCAGCGCGGACGGAGATTGGACAAATAGTTTTGCAAGCGGATAGGCGTTGAGGGGAATATACGGTAAAATGTGTCTATGCTTCCAAGGGGGTGCCGGAATGATTTTGATAAAAAAGGATATGCCCAGATTTGTCCTCTATTTGCTGTTAAAGCTGGCGGGAGCGGGATTCTGCTTGACTTTACTTTATGCATTTATACTGCAGGTGTCAGGATTCAGTACGGTTCCCGTTCTGGGCAGATTTCCGCTCCCGGTTGAAGTCGTTCCTTATGGCTGGGAGGTCACCCGCCGTCAAATTAGCGAGCTGGGCTGTACCCCTCAATTGCGCCTTCGGGACGAAGTCCCCTTCCTGACGGACAATGGAAACTATATATTGGACTGCCGTTTTGCAGCTATAGAGGAGCCGCAGGAATTAAGCCAACAGTTGAATTCCATTCCGGGGGTAGTGGAAAACGGGCTTTTTGTAAACCGGACGGATCTGGTGATTGTGGGCGGGGCAGACGGTGTTTCAATAAGGGTTTAAATCGTAACGAAACTTCATATCGTTAAATCGCTATTTTGAGCTTGTTTCGATTTCTAAAGAAACTGTGTATCGCTAATGTCGTTTTTCCGCCTCTTTTTATCGATTTTTTCGCTTATAGCGTTACTTAGTTTCGTTACAATTCCGCCGCGCCTGTTTCTGCTTAAATAAGGCCGCACAGTTTCGCTAGATTAATATTAGGAGGAAAATTTGAAGGTACTCCCCAGCCTTATGAAGGAGTATTCATGTCAAAAATCCTCCATTTATTTGTAAAACAGAAGATTTACATTTAGGGTTCGTAGCTGCCCTAAAAGCCGTGAGTTGAGAATCGGAAGGATCAGAAGGGAGGAAGTAACCATGAACGAGGAAACTTTCTTGGCGAATTGGAGAACCATTCTTGAGAATAGAGCGGAGGAAGTTATAAGCCGTTTCCGCCAGGTTCCGGGGGTTCGGGCCCTTATTCTGGGGGGCAGTCTGGGAAGAGGGGAGACATGGCCGCTTTCCGATATTGATATTATTCCCATATATGATAATAATCATGAAGACGAGGCTAATGAGCGGATTAAAGAGCTGCGTACAGAATCGATTCGGGAGTGGGAGCTGGCCGGCTGGAGAACGGCTTTGGACGTAGGGTCCCTTTATTTTAATGTGGAGATGGTTTCGCGCGTCATTAATTCACGACCTTCCGATCTGGATTCCCTTCTGGATAACCTCTCTTGCTATCACTGTTTGGATAAAGCCTACCAAGGCCGGGTATTAGTGGACCCTGACGGGTACGGAAGCGATTTGGTGCAATGGTTTAATGCCCACCGTTTCGCGGATCAAGTGGTTTCTCTAAGAAAGAGCAAGCTGGCCAAATCCTTCTCTATCAACTTAAGCCTGCTGGAAAAATCGATAACGGAACAAGAGCGCCTGACGGCGACTTTTTACCTTAATGAAGCTGTTGAGAATTTGCGCACTTATCTGTTGGAAAGCTGGGGAGAGCGGGATCATTCCTTCGCCCGTCTGGGAACCCGTTTCGAGAGGATAGCCCGTGCTAAACAGCAAGACCATCTGGCAGACAAAATCAATAAAGTAAGGTCACTGGATGATGAGTCCGTCCTTAACAGACTGAACGTCTCGCCCGATTGGATTAAAAACCGCCATCGTCTTTCCTATAGGTGCAGACGGTCCATGGGAGAGGAGTTGACGGAAGTTCAGGATGCCCGCGACGTGCTGAGGGTCTTCGCCAGATACGAGATGAAAAAACTGTGGCACGAGACATCCGATGCTTATCCGGAATGGCTGGGAATAATGAGCAGCATAGAAGAAGCGCGGTACAGGTATGAGAGCTTACAGCGATTAGGTGATGAGGTATTGTCTGTATAGACAGAGCATTTTTTTCGTTGTCGGAATGATGTTAAACTCTTCTTCATCCTTGACATCCCCGCCTTTTTGCAAAGGCTCGTCACGAGCTAGTCCTGCCTACATTCCCTTTCGGAGCTCTTCCCCTATTTTTCCGAGAGGTAATAAACCGCAAAAAGTATAGCTGCCGAGGGCTATTCCCGGCATGGATTCGTTAGAATTTCTATCCTGGGGGAGGACTACCGTAAAAATTCGTCTATTTTCGTTTTCCGCAGGTGCCGTGCAGACGGAATGGCGCGTCTAACTGGATTTTATGCAGGTAAATTGAAGTGAATGGTGCAGAGCGGCTAGACTAGATGGAAAAACTCCATTTAGTATGGAGGATTTTTGCGGATATCCCTCTTTTCGCGGATAATAGATGGACTTTTTCCACTTAGTTTCCATTATTTCGCTCCAAAGGAGCAAACTAACTGGAGGAAAGGAAATCCAGTTAGTTTTCATTTCAACCACAGACTGCAGTATCCTATCCCTCGAAACTCCCAATGTTTAACGAGTTCAATGGCCTCGAGGACATTCTTTCTGCATTTTTCTATCAATTCATCACTATATTATATTTGCTAGCAGCTAAATAAAACTCTTCTTCATCCAAAACTCGAACGTCCTCGTCTTTTTGCAAATACACATCAAGCTCATAATCATAATATGCGACCTATGATGATAAAAAAATAGTAAATTGTATATATGGTTAGTATATGCGGTAGTTGGCAGCTCGAGATGGATTGAGCATCATGCTTCCAGCTTTGAAATCGAGAAAATCCAAATACCGATTTTTGAGAAGCGGTTTACCTTGTTTAGGAGGTTACAATCCATGAACGATAATCGCCGGCCACGTATCGGAATGCTGTGGGGGGATTTTCCCTGGACGTCTGCACCCCGGAAATTAGGAAAGCTGTGGAGTATGGGGAGAGTGGCGCGGGATATCACTTATGCTTTGCGGCAAACCGCAGAGGTCGTCCCGTATTTACCGCCGGAGGATAAAACGGAGGAACGGGAAGAAATGAAGGCATTTCTGCACAGGATTGATCTTCTCTGGGCCGATGTCTATCCATCCAGCGCCCTGGCTCTGACTCTGCGCAAAGAATTGGGGCTGGGCATACCCGCCGTGCTGTTCGCCGGGGGAGCGATGCCGAAGGGTGCAGAGGCGATGCTCTTTCCCTGGAGGCAGCTTCTGCATGCGAAGGATGGCATTCTATTTACCTGCCGTGCGGATCAGCAGATTTGGAAACGCCTTGTGCAGTGGAGCCATTTGCAGGAATGGGTCATTCCGCTTAGTGTGGACCAGACGGTCTTCTACCCGCGTACGGCGGACGAACGGCAAGAAACGAGAAAGCAGCTCTCGATCCAGCCGGATGCCCCGGTTCTGCTCTATGTGGGCCGGTTAAACGTGCAGAAAAATCTGCATACCCTGCTCCACCTGTTTGCCGCCGTGAAAGAACAGGTTCAGGATGCTTACCTTTGCATAGTGGGCGAGGAGGACGACATCGCGTTCGGAGAGTTTCGGGTTCGTAATACGGGCTATGTAGAATGGTTACGCGGGATTTCAGACAGCCTGCGAATCTCGGAAAGTGTGAGATGGGTAGGTCCCCGTTTCGGGGAAGAACTGGCGAAAATGTACTCCGCCGCAGATGTAGCCGTAAATATGGGGTTTTACCATCGCGAAAATTTCGGGCTGTCGCAAGCTGAGGCCGCTTCATGCGGACTGCCGGTCGTCTGTACCGCCTGGGGAGGCTTCAAGGATGTGGTTCGGCATGGGGAAACCGGTTATTTCGTCGATGCCGTGCTGACCAAAAACGGGATCAGAGCAGACTGGGCCTCCGGGGCCAAAGTCCTCGTTAATCTGCTTCGGCAGCGCAGCCTCCGTGAAGAAATGGGAAGGAGAGCGGCACAATTCGGGAAGAAACATTTTGGTCTTGAAGCTCTAGCGAACAATTTGCGTGGAGTGGCGTACGAAGTATTACCGGGCATTACTTCGTGGGGAGAGGAGGGGGCTTACGCTCCCAGTGAATTTGCAGAACGGTATGAAGCCAACAAACGGGCATCCGGATGGTACGGGGCAGGCGAACTGCAGGGAATGAAGTGGCAGCCTCCAATGTTCCAGGGGAAAGATTATGAGCTGTACGAAACGCTCATGGCCCCTTATTCCACACGTCTTGCGGAAGAATGGGGGATGGAATCGGTAACCTCCGAGCATATCCCTTATTTTGCGGCTTCCGTAACGCTAGATTCCGACCGGCTGCTGATCTTAAATGAAGATCCGATCTGGCCGCATCGCCGATTTTTAACACAGCAGGAATGGGATATTGTCTGGCATATCGATGGTATCCGTACTTTAGAAGAGATAGTCCGGCAAGCGGGAACCGAATTCTCCTCCTGCGTTCATGTCGTGTGGAGCCTGTATTTGGAAGGGTTTGTCCTTTTTCTAAATAACTCAACTTTCGCAGCTTAAATTCGGCAGATAGGCCTTGATGTAGCTGGGTAAACCAGCAAACCATTGTTGGAGT
>NZ_JBQCLK010000054.1:0-19343 GCF_051966115.1 Paenibacillus sp. SAFN-117 | reverse complement strand
CGCCGGCGCTGCGCGCGGACGCCGCTTCGGCGGCGGGGCGCCGCCCCTGCGCAGGCGCTTGGGCTGCGCTCACCGGCGCCGGCCCCCGCCCGGACGCGCCGCGCCCTGCCGCGCCCGCTGCTGCGCCGGCGCCCGCCACTGCTCCGCCGAGCGGGCGCTGCCGCTGGAGCTGAAGCCGCCTGAGCTCGCTCCAGGCGGCTTCATCCTCCAGCGAGTACAGCTGGGCGGCGAGCAGCTTGACGGCGTCGTCCTGATGCTGCAGCCGGGCTTTGACCAGCAGCAGCTTGCCCTTATCGACCAGGCTTCCGTACTTTTTCCAGGCTTCGGGAAAAATAACGGTCTCGACCCGGTCGATCCGGTCCTCCAACTCCATGAAAGCCATCTGCTGCCCCTTCTTCGTCACGATCAATCTCACGGAAACTACCATGCCGACTACAGCTACCTGACTGTTATCCGGCAGCTCGGGCAGCAGATGTATGGCATCGGTCTCCGCTTCGCGCAGCCGGTTCTCGTATCCGTCCAGCGGATGCCCCGACAGATACAGGCCCAGCAGCTCCTTCTCCATCTCCAGCTGCTGCATCCTGGTATAAGGCTGCACGTCCGGATACTCGATAGTCCAGTTGGCTTCCTCGGTAAAGCCAAACAGGTGAAGCTGCAAATCGTCGCTTTCCTTCTTCCACTTCACCGCCGCCTCGACCGTTTCATCCAGGACGGCCAGCAACTGGGCGCGATGGCCGGGCAGAGAGCCGAAGGCACCGGCCTGGATCAGCGATTCGATAACACGCTTGTTGCAGACCCGCAAATCCACGCGGCGGCAGAAATCGAGCAGATCCTCGAACGGCCGCTCTTCCCTTGCTTTAACTATCGCTTCAATCGCCTGTGCTCCGACATTCTTGATGGCGGCCAGCCCGAAGCGGATGCAGTCGAAGCCCCCGCGGCCTATGAATTCACCCGCGTCCCCGGGTCGCTCCCCTTCTTCCGGAACATTCCCTATCCTTCCGGAATCAGACGCTGGAAGAACCGGCGCTCCCATATCCTCCGTTGCCCCCGGCGGGAGCGGGGAATTCCCATGTTCCTGCGCAGGCTGCTCCGGCATGCCGCTATCGCGGGAATCTGCATTCGCTCCCCCGGACTGATCTGACAGCCTGGCCGGAGTGAAATAATAGCCGCTCTCATTGACGTCCGGCGGCAGTACGACGATGCCCATCCGGCGGCATTCATCGACGTATTCGGCCACTTTGCGGTGACTGCCCATAACCGCGGTCAGCATAGAGGCCATAAATTGCACCGGATAATGCGCCTTCAGGTAGGCCGTCTGATAGGCCAGCACCCCGTAAGCCGTGGCATGCGCCCGGGGAAAGCCGTAATCGGCAAAACGGACGATCATATCGTAGACCCGGTTGGCTTCCTCCTCGGTGCGTCCTTGCTTCACGCTGCCCGCTACGAAGAAAGCACGCTGTTCGTCCAGCACCTCGCGCTTCTTCTTGCTGACGGCTCTCCTCAGCAAGTCCGCCTGGCCTAGACTGAAGCCGGCCATCGTAGCCGCGATTTGCATGATCTGCTCCTGGTATACGATGATCCCGTAAGTATCTTTAAGTATTGGCACGAGCGATTCATGCGGATATTCCACTTCGATCAATCCGTGCTTGGCCTGAATATATTTCGGAATAAAATCCATCGGCCCCGGACGGTACAGAGCATTCACCGAAATGATGTCCTCAAATTCCGATGGCTTCAATTCCTTCAGCACCCGGCGCATCCCGGGGGATTCCAATTGGAATATCCCTGTCGTATCCCCTCTGCCAAGAAGCCGGTAAGTATCCGGATCGTCGTATAAGGAGTGGGAGAAATCAATGTGCTTCCCGCATTGCTCCTCCACAAATTTCAATGTTCGCTCAATAATCGAGAGGGTCCTCAAGCCGAGAAAATCCATCTTGAGCATTCCGACCGCTTCCAGATGCTCCATCGTATACTGGGTCAGAGTGGTGCCCTCGGCCCCCTCCTGCAGCGGAACGTAGTTGGTCAGCGGTTCACGGGAAATGACTATTCCGGCTGCATGCGTTGAAGCATGGCGGGGCATCCCTTCCACTTTACGGGCCAGGTCTATCAATTCCGCCGTTCTGGCATTCTGCTTGCATAATTCCTGCAGCTCAGGATTGACCTCAAGCGCCCTCTCCAGCGAGATGCCCATCGCATTCGGAATCATCTTCGCCGCGCGGTCCACTTCGTTATAGGGCATATTGAGCACCCGTCCGACATCGCGGACGGCGCCTCTCGCCGCCATCGTTCCGAATGTAATAATATGGGCCACATGCTCCGCCCCATATTTACGCGTGACGTACCCGATCACTTCATCCCTTCGCAAATCGCTGAAGTCGATATCAATATCCGGCATCGATACCCTCTCCGGGTTCAGGAAGCGTTCGAAGAACAAACGGTAACGGATCGGGTCCACATTCGTAATGTTCAATACATAGGCGACGAGACTGCCGGCAGACGACCCCCTGCCGGGCCCGGTTGCAATTCCCTGCTCATGGGCGAAGCGGATGAAGTCCCACACGATCAGGAAATAATCGGAGAAGCCCATCTTATCGATGATGCTGAGCTCATAGGCCAGCCGTTCCTCCAGCGTCCTGCGATAATCCTCATCCGCCCATTCCCCGCGGCCGGCGTAGCGTCGCTCCAATCCTTCCCTGCACAGCACGGCAAGATAATCTCCGGCCGACATCCCCTGCGGGATCGGCTCGAATCTCGGAAGAATCGCCCGCCCGAACTCCAGCTCCAGCCGGCATTTGTCAGCGATGGCTTCCGTATTCGATACAGCTTCCGGGACATGGACGAACAGACGGGCCATCTCTTCGCCGCTCTTCAAGTAAAGCTGTGTCGTCTCCATCCGGAAGCGCTCCGGATCATCCATTGTCTTACCGGTGCCGATGCAAATGAGAATATCTTGCACCGCATGATCCTCCGGCCTGACATAATGGACATCGTTGGTCGCCACCAGCGGGATTCCGGTTTCCCGGCCCAGGCGGATCATCTCCTGCATAACCTTCTTCTGTTCCGTCAGGCCGTGATCCTGGATTTCCAAATAGTAATCCTCTCCGAAGATCCCGTAATATCTCTCGGCCGCAGCCTTCGCTTGCTCGTATTGATCATGAAGCAGAAGCTGGGAAATTTCCCCTCCGAGACAAGAGCTCAGGCAGATCAAGCCTTCGGAGTACCTTGCCAAATGATCATGGTCGATCCGCGGCTTGTAATGGAAGCCTTCGAGATGGCCGATTGAACAAAGCTTCATCAAATTCCGGTAGCCGGTCTCGTTCTTGGCCAGAAGAATGAGGTGATAAATCGGCTGCTCCTGCCGCGAGCCCTTGTCATGCAGAGAACCGCTTGTGAAATACATCTCACAGCCAATAATAGGCTTGATTCCCCGCTGAACACACGCTTTGTAGAAAGCGATCGCCCCATACATAACTCCGTGATCCGTAAGGGCAAGGGACGACATGCCGAGCCGGGCGGCCTGGTCCACTAATTCCTCGATTCTTGCCGCCCCGTCCAGCAAGCTATATTCACTATGAACATGAAGATGTACGAAGCCGTTCATTTTCCGTTCTCCCTCTCTTTAACTTCTGCCTACTATTTTATCATATTCCGCGGCAAGAGGCGAACCCACATTCGCATCCGTTATTCGTATCTCTTTACTCTTTTTTCCCGCTCCACTCTTTCCGCTTATTCCTCTGCCCTCCGGAATCCTCCGTAAGCTCTGATTCTGTACTGTAAAAATGATAACCCTAATCAAACACAATCTGTAAGTTGCGCTCCGGCCGCCGTTTTTTTAACCGGCCTGTCTTCTATGCCGGACAGGTCTGTCATACATATAGAATTATAGGACAAACGGCAAAGGATGGGGTTATCATGACCACTTTCTTAACTAAGCTGACCATGGATTTTTTCATCGCCTTCGGAATCGTACTCGGGGGCAGCATGCTTGGCGGGATGGCGGCCGTCTTTATCCTTCAGCCTCCAGCCGTCTATATGCTCAAAATAGCGGAGAATATTAAAATCTGGGCCATGGTAGCCGCCGTCGGAGGAACCATCGACCCTCTGCGGGTCATTGAATTTAACTTTACCGAAGGCTATCTGTCGCCCGCGATTAAACAGATTCTATATTTCATCGTGGCGTTCATCGGGGCTCAGATGGCTTACCACCTGATCCAATGGATCTGCGAGGGCAGCGGGTCGTCATGAGAGTGCCCAACTTCGACCGTTATCGGCATTGGCTGGCCCGGTTCGGCTTATTCCTGGCGGGCGTCATTATTGGCGCCGCTCTTTTCATGGGCATCTACCAGCAGAACTTCTCCCTGCTGGCCAGCCGCAATGCGGACCTGGAGCAGGAAATCCGGGAATTGAGGAACGAAATAGAAACCTATAGCAAAAACAGAAAGCAGGCGGCGTACATCGGGGGAATTTTCGTCCATCTGGAGGAAGGGCATACGCTGGACGACCTGTCGAAGGTCGAGCTGGAGAAGAGGGTCCACGAGGATTTAAAGGTTTTGAGCGGCAAGCCGGTGGCGGATTTCAAAAAAGATCCGAAGCTGTACATGAAGCTGATCGAGAAGCCATACCCCGGTATTTATGACAAGGACTACCGGGTGGAGGTTACGACGCTTATGCTCGTTCAGTCGGAATTGCGGGTATGGTTTCGGGCGAAACCGCTGGCCCGAAATTGATTTTTGGCGGGAAAATCAGTACAGTTAAGAAAAACGACCTAAAAGGATGATCGCAGCTATGAACTGGTATCACTATTTCCTGTTTTTCCTTGTCCTCGCTACGCTTGCGGCCTCGGTCCTATACAGCATACGTTACCGAACCCGCAGAGACCCGCAGACCAAGAGAATCGAAGCCGCCAAGATGAACATCTCCATGGGCTTTATGCTGATTTTCGTCGCCCTGACACAATTTACCCTGTTCGACCCCAGTTTCCTGCGCGGAGCGATCGGCGCTGTTTTTTTGCTGTTGGGGCTGTTTAACGCCTATGCCGGGTTCAAAAATTACTCGTCCTACAAAAAAAGCTCGCATTAATACCTTTTTACGTAAACATCTTCTTATCCAAACATTCCAAAAGAGCTGCAGGCCTCTGAAGTCTATCCCTGATCGTATTCGGGGGCCCGGCCCCTTTGGAAGCTTTCCTCCCCAAGTATGGTTTCCGTCTAGGCCTGGTCAAACATTTGAGCCGTGACCATTGCTTTGGCCACCAATTGCCCTCCGTGATAAATTTCGACATCGATTTTTCCATATTTACGGCTTACTTCGATGACGTTGGGCCGAATTTCTACCTCCGTCTCCATTTGGACCGGACGCAGGTAATAGGTGGAGATGTTGTCGATGACCAGATCCCCTTTGCGGCTATTCTGAACCGCCCGATAAGCGGCTTGTGTCATCAATGTCGTCAATACTCCGGCCGAAGCCGCTCCCAGATGGTTGGTCATTTGCGGGGTAACCATACCCTTGAACCAGATGGTTCCGTCCTCCGACTTCATTTCTTCAAAACCGCTCCAGATCAAATCCTCGAATGTCTCCCCGATTTGCGGCTGTCTCTGGATATACTGCATCACCTTAAGAACATCCTTGCGGCTGATGACCCCGACTATTTTGCGGTTAGCGTCAATGACCGGCAGCAGTTCAATGCCTTCCCACACCATAAGATGGGCGGCGGAAGCAATCGTTGCCTGAAGATGGATCGTTATCGGATTTCGGGTCATCACCCGGTCCACCGTCTGCTCCGGCCCGGCATCGACCAGATGCTTGGAAGTGACCATTCCGACTACGCGATTCCATTCGTCTACAACCGGGAACCGGTTATGGCCGCTCTCCTCGATAAGCTGCCGCAGTTCCTTCACTTTCTGGCTGCTTTTTAGTGCATACACGATGCTTTGCGGGGAGATGATGTCCTGAACCAGCATGATCTTCTTCTTGATCAGACGGTCATAAATCGCCCGGTTGATCATCGAAGCCACCGTGAACGTATCGTAGCTGCTGGAGATGATCGGCAGCCCGAGCTCATCGGCCAGCTGAACAATCTCGGGACTCGGCTCGAAGCCGCCCGTAATAAGAACCGCTGCGCCGGTCTCGAGCGCGATTTGCTGCGCCTTCTGCCGGTTGCCGACGATCAGCAGATTGCCGGCCTCGATATAACGCAGCATAGCTTCCTCCTGCATCGCTCCAATCACGAACTTGTTCAGCGACTTATGAAGCCCGTCCGCGCCGCCGAGCACTTCCCCGTCAACAATATTGACCACTTCACCGTAGGTGAGCTTATCGATATTGTGACGCTGTTTTTTCTCAATGCGAACCGAGCCGATGCGGTCCTTGGTGCTGACCAATCCCTGACTTTCCGCCTCCTTGATCGCCCGGTATGCGGTCCCTTCGCTGACCCCCATTTCTTTGGCAATTTTGCGTACGGATATTTTGCTGCCCACTTTTAGCTGGGTTATATATCTTAAAATGGTTTCGTGCTTTGTTAATGTATCTTCCTGAGCAGAATATTCCATCTGTTACACCCCATCGGTTCGTTACTGTATCATACTGTGATAATCATTATAGTATGAAACGGATAACTGTTTCAATGCGGGAGGTGATATGGCCTGCATTATTGCTTTTAATCGACACATTTTTCCAATAAAATGGAAAGATACGTGCCCTTGTATCTGCCTCGCTTCTTGGGTAAGTTTGCCAGTCCTTCTTATTAATGCTATAAGTACAAAAAAACCGCAGGATTTCATATCCTGCGGCCGGCCTTCCCTGTGTGTCACCGAAACTACTTCCGGCTATTTTCGCATCTGCAAAAGCTTCCCTTTCCCTTCCAGACGCTGCTTCATCTGCCATCTTCTCATCTGCTTGATTTTACCCAGCTCCTGCCGCGTTTCCTCGTCTACCCCAAGGATATGATGAAGCTGTGCGCCGACAATCAACAGCGCAAATCCAATCCAGACGATGCTGAATACGGTGGCCATCGTCCAGCCTCCGCCAACCTCCAACTGCGGGACGGCATACATCAGCATGCCGAGAGCCAGGCTCAGATAAATCACATTCTTGAATCCCTTCATGCGGGAAGCACTCCTCTCCGTTATGGAAGTTAATAACCGCCTCGAAACCCGCTTCTTAACTTCCGGCTTCTCACATCAAACTTCTATTTTAACTTATGCGGAGAGAAGGGGGGGTATGACTACTTGTACAATTCCTGCAGCGATTCCCCCAGAATTTTTTGCACATCTTCAAAAATGACCGACAACCGCTTCTCGGCCTCCATCAGCCGACGGATATTCAAATTCAGCGAAATGACTTCATAAAGCTTCTCCATGTTTTCCATTTCCTCCTGGGCAGGCCTTTCTCCCGTCATCAACCTGCTCTGCAGTTCAAGCTGCTTCGCACGAAAATCATCGAGCATCCGCTTGGAATCGGGATCGGCGTCTATGGCCTGTTTGGCCTCCTTGGCTTGCAGAAACTCGCCGCTGCCTTTAATCGCTTGCGCCAACTCGCGGGCTTTGTCATGAATATTCATTATTTTCCTCCTTAATCTTCCATAAATTCGTTTCACTCCAAGATAAGGTGATCGCGCAAAACGCACAGTTTTCGGAACTTCAAATCCATTTCCCGAATTCGCGATATCGTTTCTGTTCCTTATCAATACACAATAACAGTGTATGGCTTTATGCTCGTTCTTCGTAACCTTTTTTTGCGTATTCATTCTCCAGCTAAAATTCTCCCTGTTCCCCTCACCGCACCCATAGCATCAGAATGGACTGGAACAGGCCTATGAATCCCCCCAGCAGCACACCAAGCCATGTAATCGCACGGAATTCCTTACCGGACACGCTTAATATAATGTTCTCCAGCTGCTCTACCGGGAATTTCTCCACTTCTTCCTCTACCAAAGCCGGAAGATTGATGGCTCCGACCATTTTATCCATGTTCTGAGACAGCGCCCCGAGCACACGGGAAGTGAGGCCGGGGACCCTCTCGAGCATCCATGCCTTCCTTGGTCCAATCAACTCACGCAGCTGCAGGCTGCCGACGCGATCCAGCCACTCCTCCCACGGCAAGCGCGAAGCGGCCTGAATGCCTGCCCATTCGCGCGCATCCTGCCCGGTGCAGTATCCGATTATTTGCTTGAGCGTGATCTTCTCGATCTGCTGAAGCTTCCTCTGCATGAAATCCGCCAGAGTGCTGCGGAATTCCTCCGAATCCAACTGCTTGTACAAGGCACTGCGGACCTTGCCGGCTATTTTGTCCTCATCCATGAAAATTCCCGCAAGCGTCCCGAGGAAGCCGCCTGCCTGCTCCATGAACTGGACCGTCAGCTTGCGCAGCATCTGCTCTCCCTTCGGCGATTGAAGCTCCGCTTTCATTTGCTCCATGAAGATTTCCGAGCCCCAACGAATTAGCTCCTGCTTGCGGCTTTCCGACCAATCCGGAACCAGCCTGTCTAAGGTCAGCTCAGACAATTCATGGCGGTCCCAGAAAGCATGGACTGCTTGTGCGGACTTATCCCGCAGCCAGCGGGCCAATTGCTCCCTGCCCTCCGCCAGCTGCTCCGGAGTCCAGATGCGCTGCGCCAGCTGCTCCACCGTTTCCTCGCTCTCGGCCCATTGATGGATCCACTGATTCAGCTTCTCTTCCACCCGGCCTACGAAAACCGGTTTATGAAGAAGTGAAGCCAGGCCCTGGGTTGTAACCAGATGCTCTGCGACGATTTTGCCCAAAGACTGGCCGATTTCCGCCTTCCGTTTCGGAATCAGCCCGGGGGTAAAAGGAAGACGGCGGCCGCGAATGTAAATCGCATCCCGCGGATGGAACAGCATTTTGATAGCCAAGTGATTGGTTATCCCGCCGACGAATGCTGCAACGGTTACTGCGATCAATATAGTAATAAGCTCCTTCATGGCAGGCTCCTTTCCTGTAAGATGGGCATTTTCCAATCACCAAGAAAATTATGTCCTCATATGATGAATTAGTTAAATATACCAAAGATGCAGACAGCGGTGGAGGGGGACTTACCCATGGCGAGTATAAAAGTAACGATACACACAAAAAACAGCAGCCGCCTGGACAGCCAGACGGTCGTTCTCAAGGAAGCCCTCGTCAAAAAACTGAACATTCCGACCCAACACAGCGTCACCCTTCAATTCGGCTCGATGAAGCAGGAAGTCAGAGTCGTGCCCGCGGCCAGACCTACTTCCTTGCGGATGAGCGAATCGCTTGCCGGCACATTCAGTTTGACGCATGGAGATACGCTTAGTCTAAGCTACCGGCCTGATACACAGACGATCCGCATAGGTCCGTTAATCGGCGTAATGATCAGCCGGGTCACTTCACAGACCCCGGACCGACCCTTCGGATCTAATACCGCGTTCTGCCGGGAATTGTCGCTGGCCTGCGCGAAGCTGGGCGGAATGGTGTATTTCTTCACTCCCGAGGATTTGCCTATTCAAGGAGACAGGCTGAACGGGTGGGTTTACCGGAGCCAATGGAGCAAAGCCTCCTTTCCGGTACCGGATTGCGTATACAACCGCCTCACGACCCGCAAGCTGGAAAACAGCGCCAAAGTTCAGCAGATGATTAGAGAGATCAAAACACGTTACCATTCCTCGATCTTTAACGAAAAATATTTGAACAAAACCGAAGTGTTTCATGCACTGAAGCAAGTTCCCGCAATGCGGGTCTATCTGCCGGAATCGTATTCCTTCTCCGGCTTCGACATGCTTAAATCCATGTGCAATAAACACAGCATCGTGTTCCTCAAGCCGGTAACCGGGAGTTTGGGTAAAGGGATCATCCGCATCTCCCGGAGCGCTAACGGCTATCATTGTCATTTTAACCAATCGGTGGGGATGCGTAAACTTAGCTTTCCTACTCTTAAGAAGTTGTACTCCGCCATATCGGGAAGATTGCGGAAATCCAAGTATCAAATTCAGCAAGGATTGCGGCTAATCGATTGCGCCGGACGCCCCATCGATTTTCGCGCCCTGGTGCAGAAAAATAAGAAAGGGAGCTGGTCCGTGACTTCCATTGTCGGAAGAATCGCCGGCAGCAACAATTTTGTGTCCAATTTGGCCAGAGGCGGCAGTCTGACCTCCGTCGGGAATGCAATAGCCCGTTCTAATCTGGCCTCGCAGGGCCGGGCTTCCGCCCACCTGAAATTGCGTAAGGCCGCACTTGCGATCGCCGTCGGCCTGGATGACAAAATCCCCGAGCATTTCGGTGAACTGGGGGTAGACCTGGCCCTGGATATCCAAGGCCGCGTATGGCTGCTTGAGGTTAACTCCAAGCCGTCCAAAGAGGACAATTCCGCTCTGGTACAGACCAAAATCAGACCATCGGTCAAACGGATAGTCGAATACGCCCAGCATCTGGCGAAAACTTGAAAGGTGGCCCCCTATGAATATTACCGATCATAACCGGGTTGGCATACTCGTTGGCGAAGAAGCGGACCTTCCATGGTTTGTTGATTCCGGCTTCTATTCACTTCTTATCCGGCATGGGAACCGGCTGGGGTTGGATGTATACGTAATTACCCCCTCGTCTTCGATGAGCGAAGGAACCGGAATGATCGGATATCGGTATTCGGCTGCCGCTGGGACATGGAGCGAGGAGCCTGTACCACTGCCCGACTTGGTTTATGACAGAGTTTTCCAGAAGGATGCCCGCGGGCTGCTTCGGTACCGCTCTTCATTAGTAGAACTAAGAAGAAAACAGGACTTTATTCTTCTCGGCAACGGATTGCCGGGTAAATGGAAGGTCCATCAGGCACTTCTTCGCGAACCGGGACTGAGAAGGCTGGTGCCGAGAACGGTCCGGCTGCAGGACGCCTCCCTCCTCGTTTCATGGTTCCGAAGCTGTCCTTCCGCATTTCTCAAGCCTGACTCGGGCACCCAAGGCAAAGGGGCTATCCGCATTATAAAACAAGAAGACAGCGGGCTGTATTACTTGGAAGGACGGGATTTCAATAACAAGCCTTTTGCTCATAAATTTCATTCGGTGAACGACCTTGTTTCGTGGGTCCGCCGCTTTGCCAGCCGGCGGTATCTGCTTCAGCCTAATCTTAACCTGATTTCCCGTTCCGGGGATGTGTATGACGTTCGTTCACTTGTCCAGAAGAATGGAGAAGGCAGGTGGACGTTAACGGGAATGGCTGTCCGCCGGGGATCTTCAGGAAGTGTAACAGCGAACCTGCACGGCGGGGGGAGCGCTGAAGCGGCCGAGCCATTCCTCCAGGAACAATTTGGTACGGAGCGGGGGAAAGAAAAATGTGCACTCCTGCGCAGCCTTTCCCTTCTTATAGCAGAGCATCTTGAAGGGCATTTTGGCAGGCTGGCCGAGCTGGGAATCGACTTCGGAGTGGATCAGGACGGCAGGATCTGGTTGATCGAGGTCAATTCCAAGCCGGGAAGATCGGTGTTTCGGTTATTGTGCGACGAAGAAGCCAGACGTAACTCTCTTGCTTACCCGATGGCCTATGCTTCCTACTTGCTTGCGCAGCGAGGAGATCATATATGGAGGAATCACCGCCTTCGTTTCCCCCTCCGCTCTCAAGGAACCACCGGAATTAAACCGTCTTTAACTATAAATGAGTGAATAAGGGGGCTTGCAAGGCTGCCCCATGCCAATGTCAGCTTACGCTTTCGATGAAGGTTTTACTCCGTAAAACCCTTAGGAGGGTACCCAATGAGTTTGACAACTTGCAATATCCTAATTTCACAGCAATCGGAAAGAGCGGTTACGGTCACTCGCTCCCTGAGCAAACAACTGCAATTAAGCACTTCCCGTTCGATTACACTCCGATTCGGCAACCGCTCTTCCACACAGCCGGTACGCATCATTAATCGCAAAGGGAGCTTTGTTGTCGTCCCGCAATCCGTAGCCTCCACCATCCGGCTGCCGTCAGGAGGCAAATGTATGGTCAAGAGCAATACCGGACGGGATCTGCAATTCGGCCCGCTCATCGGCATAATGACCTACACCAGCAATAACCCGGTTCTTCCTTTCGGCGCGAGAACCGGCTTTATTAAAGAATTTCTGCGAGCGGCCGGAGACCGCCCGGCTTTTTATTTCGTTTTCTCTCCGCGCAATGTCAATTGGGAAGAAGAGGTCATTACCGGCTATTTTCCGGGTTCGGGCGGCAGATGGGTGCGCAAGACCGTCCCGCTTCCGGATGTCATCTACAACCGTCTTCCGAGCCGCAGCGCGGAAAAAAGCATGTCTATGGAGGATTTCAAAGCCAAGTTTGTGCGCAGAAGAATTCCTTTGTTCAACTGGAGCTTCTTCGACAAATCGGACGTCTACCGGCTGCTGGAAGCAGATGAGGCAAATAAATATGTTCCGGAATCTCATAACCGCCCCACCCCGGACCTCATTCGCGAAATGCTGGAGAAGCACCGGTTCGTTTATCTGAAGCCTACGGCAGGAAGCCTTGGAATCGGCATTTATCGGTTGACCTACAATCCGGAGAGAGGCTATTTCGCCCGATTCCGCCGAAACAGCGGTAATGTGCTGATCCGCTTCTCCAGGTTCGAGGGGCTAATGAGAATGCTGAGAGCCCATAATGTCCGGCTGCAATATTATGTTGTTCAGCAGGGAATACGGCTGATCGAAATCGATAACTGCCCGATCGATTTCCGCTTCCATATGACCAAGGACGGCAACAATGAATGGGTTGCGGCGGGAATAGGCGCCAAGAAGGCGGGCAAAGGCAGCGTTACGACCCACGTCCGAACCGGCGGCCAACTAATGACTCCCGAGCAGGTGCTCAGCAGAGTGTTCGGCACAAGAGGCGACAAAATTCTGGATCATGCCAAAGAGGTCGCCGTTAAACTGGCCGAGTCGATTGAGAGGAATTATTCCCGCCCGTTGGGAGAGCTGGGCTTCGATATCGGCATTGACAAAAACGAAAATATCTGGATGTTCGAAGCGAACGCCAAGCCGGGGCGGTCCATCTTCAAGCATCCCTCTCTGAAAGCCCAAGGCAAGGCATCCCTCGTCAATATCATCGAGCATTGTATGTATTTAAGCCGTTTTCAACTGAGGAGGGAGGGATAGGTGGATTTTCATTTACACGAATGGCCTTCCCATTCTCAGCCCAATATTGCTATCTTGACTATGCCGGATGAAAAGAGACCGTTCCGCGGAAATCATTATAATTTCATAGATTTAATTCGCTGCGGCAAAGAAATGGGGGCATTCGTCTATGTCATAACGGTTAATGACGTCAAGCTGTGGAACCGGAGAATCAACAGCTACGTCTATAATCCGGAGACGAAAACATGGACCCAGATGATGCTTCCGCTGCCGGATGTCGTATACAACCGGATTCCGACACGCAAGGACGAACTTCGTCCGGAGGTTCAGCAGACGATTCATTCCCTGCTTCGGCATTCGCACATCCGGCTTTTCAATCCTTTCTTTTTTAACAAATGGACATTGTTCGAATGGCTGAACAAAACGAAATCGACCAAAAGATATATTCCGGCCACGAAACGGCTGACCAGCCTGCAGGATTTGGAGCTGTTCCTGAAGCATTTCCCCACCGTCTATCTGAAGCCGGCACGGGGCAAGGCCGGCAAAGGAATTATGAGAATCGAAACCGGGAGTCCCAAGGCGAAGAACTCCTACCGGTTAATCATCCAGACCTTCCGGAAAAGCCATATTTCCCTTCATACCCACCTTCCTAAGCTATGGGCGGTATTAAAGGAGCAGATTGGCTCGGAGGATTATATTATCCAGCAGGGCATCCGGCTGTCCAGCTACCAGAACCGCCCGTTCGACCTGCGGGTGCTGGTGCAGAAAAACCGCAAAGGAAGCTGGAGCCTCACCGGGATCGGCGCCAGAGTGGCAGGAAAGCTAAGCATTACAACCCATGTGCCCCGCGGAGGCTCGATCGATGAGCCGGAAAAATGTCTAAGCGCCACCTTCGGCAGGGAGGCCGCACGCTCCATCCTGCTGAAGGTGAAGAAGACGGCCTACTCCATCGCCCGCCGGATTGAGAAAGCTTCGGGGCATACCCTCGGGGAAATGTCTATGGACCTTGGAGTAGACACCTCCGGACAGATCTGGTTCTTCGAGGCCAATTCCCGGCCGATGAAATTTGATGAGCCGGATATCCGCAAAAAATCGTTGGAGCGAATCATCCAATACAGCCTTTATTTAAGTAAAGCCAAGAAAAAAGTAAGCGGGTGATACTTGTGACACAAGCGACACTCGGCATTATGACCCTGTATGTAGGGAACCGACAGATTGAAGAGCTTCATGTCTATAGAAAATTATGCGTGCTGGGCAACAAGCTGGGATTGTCGGTAATGATCTTCACTCCGGAAGACGTGGCTTCCTCCAAAAAATTGATTCATGCCTTGATTTATGATTCCGGCCAGCGTAAATGGCTTCGGAAATGGATGCCGTTTCCGAAGCTCATTTATGACCGGTGCCGCTTCCAGCGAACCTACCGTTTCCAGCAGCTCAAACAATTTCGGGCCAAATACGGACATTTGAAATTTCTTAATCTGCCCATGAATCACAAATGGGGGAATCATCGGCTGTTGGCGGGGAATCCGAAAATTGCCGAGCATCTGCCGGAAACTGTCCGCTATCAGCAGAAAGAGGATTTGTTTCGCTTTCTCCGTAAATATCCGCTGGTTTACCTGAAGCCTGAGGACGGGACCGGCGGCAGAGGGATTATAAGCCTGCGAAGGACTGAAGGAGGAAGGTTCTTGCTGCGGGGCCGTAACCGTCAGCGGAAAATTATCGAACCTCTTCTGCTGAGCCCCGAACAAATTCCCGTTAAGCTGAGCGACTGGAATTTGAAGAAGCACTATCTGATCCAGCAAGGTATCGATATTACACTGCCGGATGGCCGTGTGCATGATTTTCGCCTGCTGATCCAGAAGAACGGTCACGGGGAGTGGGAGGTAACCGGCTGTGCCGGAAGGATAGGCCCGAGCAGAAGCGTCACTTCCAATCTGCACGGCGGAGGGTCTGCCGCCTCAATGGAAGCTCTGCTGAGGAAAAGATTCGATGCGGATAAAGTGAAGGCCATCCGCGACAGCATGACTTCGTTAAGCCACGAAGTCGTCCGCCATCTCGAAAGGCACTTCAAACAGTTGTGCGAGATGGCTCTGGACATTGCCATCGACCGCAAAGGAAAGGTCTGGCTGCTGGAGGTCAACCCTAAGCCGTCCCGCGAAGTTTTCCACCGGATCGGTCAGCACCAAACCTATTTAAAGGCTTTGAGGCGGCCGCTGGAATATGCTATATGGCTGCATAATAATGAACTGGAGAAGCCGAAGAGCCACGCGACGACGAATACTGAAAGGCCGGATAATGGCAAGGGTGATGCATTTGTAAGCATGAATCATGAAGAGCCGGGAAAATCGGATGAGGATATGAAGCCGAAAATGTCCGGCTGATGGAAAGTTTTCCAGCAGGAAGGACTGCGGAACTTATCGGGGGAAATAGAAGCATTCCTGCATCTATTTCCTCCGTTTCAGAGTCTTCTGGGGAAACAGACGCACTTTTGCTTTGATTACGCTGTTCTTAATACAACATTTAAGGGGCTGTCCAGAAAGTCCCTAAAATAAAAAGTTGGAGGGAAAGTAAAATTTTCCGCTCCAACTTTTTTTGTGCGCTGCTTTTGTAGGAAAGCAGCGAGGCGGATGCCTGCTACTTTCAATATATTGTGAGCCTGAACCTTTTCGCAGAGTTACATGGTATGATCAGGCATGTAAAACTGCCTCTTCCGTCTTGTCAACGAATCTGAGAACCGCTATTGCCGCCAAAACGACGCCATTTAAATTGTTATCCGAAAATAGTAATGCTCCATGACCTACTATTTTCGTGAATAGCGATTTCTAGGAGACTGTCGGATAATGGTGTTCAACCAAAGATCATACGAAAATCCTGCACGGTTTGGTTTTAACGGACCCCAGAGACCTTATTCGCTCCAAAAGGGCCTTTCGGTCATTTTAACGGAATCGGATGACCTTATTCCAAAAAATGCAGGCGAAAGTATGAGGATTTCAATGAAATAAGGGCGTCTAGGTCCGTTAGTCTAAAAAAATCCGCTTATTTTGACGAAATAGGGGCTTTCAGATCCGTTACGTTTTCACTGTTGGACTTTTCACTAGTGCAACATCCTGTTGAACGCCTTTCCAACAATGAATCGACAGCCTCTCTAGTTTCGTTAAAAAATGCAGAGAGGTTCTTTCAGCCAAATAACGTTTCCAGGTTTCGTAAGAAAACGCCCCTAATCGATTCCTACTTTTGGGATAGCCCCTTCAGCTTAATTCTAATCCCTTGCCGATTTCCGGGAGTCTGGCCGGCAAACAATATTCTCGGCGGGTCTATAGGTCCGACCATCCTCATATGTACATCGATTTCGTGAAAGACATGGCTTCGCCGGTTATCAACCTTACTCCGGCAGATAGTCCGGGAGCTGCCGGATATCGGTAATAACGACATCAGAGCCTTCCAGCTCATTCTCCTTGCCGAACTCCGCATAGCGGCAGCCAACGACCTTCAAGCCATTCTTGAGTCCGGCCTCCACGTCGGAAGAACGGTCTCCGACCATCCAGCCTCCCTGCACGCCTTCTGTTTCCATAAGCAGCCGAACCAGCTCCACCTTGGAGGGCGTATTATATTCTCCCGCACTGTACAAGCCTTCGAAATAACTGTCTATTCCTTTATACTTAACTACGGATTTGACATAGTTCTCCATCCCGTTGCTCGCGATAAAAAGCCGGATGCCTTCGTTCTTAAGCCGCTGCAGCATTTCGGGCACTCCGGGGTACAGTACGCCTTCCCCTTTATCCAACAGCTCCTGCTGATACTTCAGCAGCAGTTCGTTTACCCGATGATGAAGCTCCTTGGAGCCACCAGGCAGCACTCTTTCCCAAATATCGGAGAGCAGCATGCCCAGTCCCCCGATCAGGCGTTCCACCGGAGGAGTCTCTTCCTGATAGGTCCCTTCTTCTCTCATATGGTCGAAAGCGGCATAATAAGAGGGGATCATCAATGTTTCTGCTTGAAATAGTGTGCCGTCCAGGTCAAAAATGACGGCCTCCGGGCGTTCCAGTTTGATAGACAAAAAGTTGCACTTCCTTCCTGATGATGTTACGAATAGTATCCTTGTTGCTCCTGAATCGGATACCATACAATAGCCACAGCCTCTATTAAACCATGGTTTACCAGCCTGGTCCACCCGGAAAATTTCAAAGTTTCGTACAAAATCGATTAAGTGGCGACAAAATCTCCCCCGTTCACATGCAGTGTTTCACCGGTCACATATCGCGAGTCATCGCTGGCCAAATAAATATAGGCCGGGGCAAGCTCGAAGGGCTGACCCGCTCTCTTCATCGGCGTTTGCGTTCCGAATGTGGCAACACGATCCGCCGAATAGCTGGATGGAATCAGCGGCGTCCAGATCGGGCCCGGAGCAACCGCATTCACCCGGATGCCTTGCTCCACCAAGGATAGAGCGAGGGAACGGGTAAACGAGACTATCGCTCCTTTGGTCGAAGAATAATCGATCAATGTCTTTTCTCCCCGATAAGCGGTAATCGAGGCGGTATTGACAATTGCATCGCCGGCTTTCAAGTGGGGGAGAGCAGCCTGGGTTACATAAAAGAAGCTGAAAATATTGGTCCGAAAAGTCTGCTCCAGCTGCTCCTCCGAGATGTCCAGAAGACTATGCCGGGGATACTGCACACCTTGATTATTAATGACAATATTCAGCTTTCCGAACGTTTGCAGCACCCGGTTAACGGCATTCGTGCAGGCCTGCTTGGTCCGCATGTCGAGACGAATGGGCAGGCAGCGGCGCCCGATAGCTTCTATGCGGGCTTTCGTCTCTTCCGCATCCCGGTCTTCATACAGGTAGGTAATGGCGACGTCGGCCCCCTCCTTGGCAAACCCGATAGCAACGGCGCGGCCGATCCCGCTGTCTCCGCCAGTAATCAGGGCGACCTTCCCCTTCAGCTTCCCGCTGCCGACATAGGCGGGGTCTTCGGAAATTGGCCGGGGTGTCATCAAATATTCCAGTCCGGGCTGCCGGTCCTGATGCTGAGGCGGGAATGCGATCGGCTTCACCTTGCACTCCGTTTTGTGGGCATAGTAGGGATAAACCGGATAAGGCTTCATGGGATTACCTCCATTGTCATTTTCCCCCATCATACTCAGCCCGCCCAGAATGGGTTCCATCGGCTCCCCATGTTAAATGCCGGATTAGGAGGTCATCCGTTGGCGTATCGCTTCCCTGGCCGCTTCCCTGTCGTCAAAACGAATCGTCCGGTCCTTCAGAATCTGAACCGTTTCATGCCCTTTCCCCGCGATCAGCACCACATCCCCTGAACCCGCCGCGGCAACCGCCCGGGCAATAGCGGCCTTCCGGTCCTCCACCAACTCGTGCTTGCCGCCAACTGCCCCGGCTTCCAGCAGACCGGCTTCTATCTCCTTCAGAATCGTCTGGGGGTCCTCCGAACGGGGATTATCGGATGTAATGATGACATAATCACTAAATTGTGCCGCAAGCTTCCCCATAATCGGACGCTTGCCCCGGTCCCGGTTCCCCCCGCAGCCAAACACCGTGATCACCTTGTTCTCCGCAAACTCCCGCACGGCGGCAAGTGCTTTCTCCAAACCATCCGGTGTATGAGAATAATCGGCCAGAACAAGATAATCCTGGCCTGCATCTATAACCTCCATCCGACCAGGCACGCTGCTTAGGCTGTGCAATCCCTCCCGAATCTCTTGAAGGGAAATTCCTTCCGCCAATGCGGCCGCAGCCGCTGCAAGGGCATTATAGACGTTAAACCTGCCTACCATTCGCAGATCGATAGAAATCTTGCCGGCGAAGGAAACGAGAGTAAAGCGTGTTCCCTTGGACGTCAGTTCGACATCCGCAGCCGTCACATCCGCTCTATGCGCCATTCCGTAAGTGATCACTTGGGCTGCGGTCATTCTGCGGAGAGCGGCAGATGCCGGATCATCCGCATTGAGTACCGCAAATTTCCGTTCGGAAGGCTCCGCCGAGAACGAGTTTCCGAGCCGCGAGAAGAGCAGGCTCTTGGCCTCCAAATATTTTTCCATCGTTCCATGATAATCGAGATGATCCTGCGTTAAATTCGTAAAAACCGCCGTGCGAAAATTACAGCCCAATACACGGCCCATATCCAGGCCTTGTGAGGTAACCTCCATGACGCAATAATCGGTCGAGGCCTCTTTCATTTTCCTTAAACTACCACCTGCTCAAAGCAGGTGGATTTAGACATAAATGTCGACGACTAAAGTCGTAGCGTAAGAGT
>NZ_JBQCLK010000053.1:0-29178 GCF_051966115.1 Paenibacillus sp. SAFN-117 | reverse complement strand
CTCCAAAAAGAGAGGAATTGTATACATGGTTATTTTTTTATGGTGCGGACTCCGGAATTAGGGGGCCTAGCCGGTTTATCCAGTTAGTTTGATCATTTTCGCCCATTCGCTTGAATCTACCTGTACAAAATACAGTTAGACGTGCCGCTTCACTTGCAACGATGCCTGCAGACGGTAAAATAGACGGATTTTCAAGGCAGTTGAGTCACATATTAGAAATCGGCTGCAAACTACCTGTATAAAATACAGTCAGATCGGCCTCAGAATGGAGTATTATTGCAAATAACGGAAGTGTTAAGAGTAGAACTACTTCAAAACGAGTGTGGGGCTGCCAAAAAGTGGGGTAAACAGTCGATTAAATGCCAAATAGTATAGTCGATTCAATTTCAATATAGTCGATTCAATTCCAAACAGTGGAATATATAGTGGATTCAATTTCAAATAGTGGAATAAACAGTCGGTCCAATGCTAAATAGTGGAATATGCGGTCTATACACTGCAAAATAAAACAGTCGGATTACTTGTATAATGGGCAATAATGGCAGGGGAAATCCAGTTGGATAACTGCCAAATGGAAAATATTTACAACAAAAAATACAGTTACATCGCAGCATAGAAGATTAACAGGGCCCCTAACTACCCGCAGTGCAGAGCCGCAACGCATCGTGCGGTGGGAGTCTCATGCGGTGCGAAAAAATGCCGGCAAAGCAGCGACCCGCGCCAAGAGAGGCGCGGGTCGCTGTAGTTGCCGCATCCCATATTGCCGGGTATATATTTTACCCTCGGATTCCGCGAGCGGGTGTTTACTTGCCCGAAACCGCCATTTGCCGGAAGGCATGCTCGGCGGCGCGGATGGTTTCGTCGATATCTTCGTCCGTATGACGGATGGTCAGGAACCACGCCTCATACTTCGATGGTGCCAGGCAGATGCCCTGCTCCAGCATTAACCGGAAAAACTGGGCGAACTGTTCGCTGTCCGTGTCCTGCGCCTCCTCGTAATTCGTTACGGGATGGTCGCAGAAATGCGTGGAGAACGCGCCCCCGATCCGGTTGATCGTGAGCGGGATCCCGGCGCGCACGGCGGCGGCGGCGATGCCCTCCGTGAGCCGGCTGGCGGCGCGCTCGAGCCTGTCGTAGGTGCCTGGCTCCTCCAGCACCTCCAGACAGGCGAGCCCTGCGGAAATCGAAGCCGGGTTGCCGGCCATCGTTCCGGCTTGATAAGCCGGGCCCAATGGGGCAACCTGCTCCATGATTTCCCGCCGGCCGCCATAGGCTCCGATCGGCAATCCGCCGCCGATGATCTTGCCGAGCGCGGTCAGATCGGGCTCGATGGCGCGCAACGCTGCGGCATCGGCGAGGCCGAGGCCGGGATAGGTCTGGGCTGCGCCATAGTGGAAGCGGAAGCCGGTGATCACCTCGTCATAGATGACGAGTGCGCCGTGTTCCCTGGCCAGGCGGCACAGCCCCTCGAGAAAGCCCGGCTGCGGCATCACCATGCCGAAGTTGCCGACGATCGGCTCCACCATGACCGCGGCCGTTTCGCTTCCCCAACGCTCGAGAGCTGTCCCCAGCGCGTCCAGATCGTTGTACGGAACGGTGATCACTTCGTTGGCGATGGAGACCGGCACTCCGGCGCTGTCCGGTGTGCCCAGCGTGGAAGGCCCCGAGCCCGCGGCCACCAGAACGAGATCGGAATGCCCGTGGTAGCAGCCGGCGAACTTGATTACCTTGGTCCGGCCGGTGTAGGCGCGGGCGACCCGGATGGTCGTCATGACCGCCTCCGTCCCCGAGTTGACGAAGCGGACTTTATCGAGGGAAGGTACGGCCTTCTTCAATTTGCGGGCGAATTCGATTTCCAGCTCGGTCGGGGTGCCGTACAGCGTTCCGTTCTGCGCCGCGCGGCAGATGGCCTCGGTCACTTTAGGATGGGCGTGCCCGAGAATAATAGGGCCGTAAGCGGCAAGATAGTCTATGTATCGGTTGCCGTCCTCATCCCAGAAATAAGCTCCTTCTCCTCTCTTCATAAATACAGGCGCGCCTCCGCCTACCGCTTTAAAAGAACGCGAGGGACTGTTCACCCCTCCGACAATATGTTCGAGCGCTTCTTGATACAGCGCTTCGGATCGTGTTCTGTCCATGTTTCCTCATCCTTTGGATTCCTATTATAGATCAAGCGCCCCTTCCGGGGCGCTTGCGGGCGCTGACCGATAGAATCGGCACCCAAGGTCCTGCCTATCCCTTCATGCTTGGCGCCGATGCTATCGCTTCGGATTCGGCGTAGCTTTGTTGGTTGGTGAATTAGATGCAGGTGTTGGAGAAGCGGAAGGGGAGGGGGATACCGTCTCCTCTGCTTCCTTGTTGAACAAATCCTCTATATACTGGTGCAGCTTTTTCGTGTCGACGGTAACTACCGAGGCTCCTCCGATTTTTTTCTCCTGAAGAAGGCTCATCGGCGGAATTTGCTCGCTGGTCAATCCTTCCGTCTTGGCGTCGTACCCAAGCGATGCCAGCTTCAGCATATCGTTCATCGGAATATTCGTCTCGATATAAGGATCGATGCTCTGCAGGATGTTGGGCAGCCTCAGCAGCGATGTCGTGGACTGCATCTTTTTCGCCAGGGCCGACAGGAAGTTGCGCTGCCGCTCCGTTCTTGTATAATCACCGGTCGCATCATGCCGGAAGCGGACGTATTGAATCGCCTTCTCCCCATCCAAATGCTGATAACCTTTTTTCAGATCAATTTTAAAGTTGTCGTAGCTGTCATAGTAATACATGTCTTTCTCAACTTCATAATCAATTCCGCCCACTGCGTCCACTAATGCGACAAAGCCCTGGAAGTCCGTGTAAATATAGTACTGTATCGGAATGCCCAGTAATTCACTAGCTGTTCTCATTGCGAGATTTGGGCCGCCGAATGCGAGTGCTGCATTAATCCGATCCGAATTATGCCCGGGAATTTTCACATACGTATCTCTTAGAATAGAAAATAAGTACGACTTTTTGGTAACCGGATCAATCGAGGCTACGAGCATCGTATCGGACCGGGGAGCTTCATTCGGGTCCCTGGCATCTCCTCCCAAGAGAAGAATATTAACCCTCTCTTTGCCTTCCCATTTGGGCGGCGGAGGATTGGTAGTCGGGTTTCCCGGGGAGAAAAATTTCGACTGTTCCGTGGGATCGACATAAATTTTATTGGCAAAATCGTATATATGATAAGCGAAATAGCCTATGATTCCCAGCAGCAGAACACACAGGGAAACCACAATCCATTTGATTTTTTTTCGCATGGGGAACTCCCTTCATTTGGTATATGAGCGAAGGCAATGAGCTTTTGGCATAAAGGCGGTTGTTCATGTATTATTAGCTAATAGAGATAAATTAACTCTTATCTCCGTGGTTGAAACGTCCGTCCCGCCAGTCCCGGACCGCATGAAGGCTGGGCTGCTATACGGCGCAGAAGCATTATTTCCCGGCGTACAAGCCTTCTGTCGGCTTAAATAACGGACACGAAACGACAACTCTTGGCAGCATCATGCAAAATCTATCACTTATTATAGTTCTTTCGTCTGTACTACCGCAAGTGGGCCGATTTTGCTAGATTTGACATTATGAGGGGGGATTTGCCATGTCGGCCATCAAGGTTCGTGATTTATACAAGCAGTTCAAAGTTCAGAAAAACCGGGAAGGTCTGAAGGGCGCGCTCCAGGACCTGTTCAAAAGAGAGTACCGTCAAATTACGGCGGTTGACCATATATCGTTCGACATTCCCGAAGGGGAGATTTGCGGATATATCGGGGAAAACGGCGCCGGCAAGTCGACTACGATCAAGATGCTGACCGGTATCCTGGTACCGACCTCGGGCGAGCTGAAAGTCAACGGATATGTCCCGTACAAGGAAAGGGAGAAATTCGTGCGCGAAATCGGCGTCGTATTCGGTCAGCGCAGCCAGCTCTGGTGGGATATCGGCGTAATTGAATCGTTCCAGCTTCTGCGCAAAGTCTATCGGGTGGAGCCTGAGGTATTCCGGCCTCGGTTCGACGAGTTGGTGGAGCGGCTTCAGCTTCAGGAGCTGCTGCACAGGCCGGTGCGCAAATTAAGCCTGGGACAGCGCATGCGGTGTGAATTGGCGGCATCTCTGCTGCATAATCCGTCCATCCTGTTTCTGGATGAGCCGACAATCGGCCTGGATATCGTAGTGAAGACAGAAATTCGCGAATTCCTCAAATCTTTAAATCAGCGGTATGGGACTACTATTCTGCTGACCACTCATGATTTGCAGGATATAGAAGCGCTGTGCTCCAGAGTCATTATGCTGGACGAAGGGAAAATTATTTATGACGGCGGTCTGGAAGAGCTGAAGAGCCGCTGGGGTCAAGGCAAGGAGGTCGTTTTCCGTTTCGCCGCCCCGGTGATTATCGGTCAATTGGAGGCGATGACGGCCGGCTTGCAGGTACGGTGGACTCTCGAAGCGGGCACCATAGCAAGGGTTTGGGTTCCGGCGGAAACCAGTATATCGGAAGTGCTGGGCCGGGTGGTAGGAGCCGCTTCCGTAGAAGATGTCAAAATCATAGAAACAGAGACGGACGATATTGTGAGAGAGATCTATAAATCCGGAAGCTCCTCAGCGGCAGATCGTCTGCCCGGAGGAGGAAGAGGCAGCGGCACGACGACGGAATCGCCCGGCCAAGAGGAAGAGGAAGCCGTGCTTGCCGGAGGGGGCCGTGCTTCTTCATGATGAGCGCTTATTTGGACTTGATCCGCATCCGTTTCTTGATGATGCTGGCTTACAGGGTTAATTATTATTCAGGTATCGTAATTTATGTCATTAATATTGGGGCGCAATATTTTCTGTGGCAGGCCATCTACCAGGGCAAAGATTCGCTGGCCGGCCTCGATGCCGTCCAGATGACGACCTATGTAGCTATTTCCTGGATGGCGAGAGCATTTTACTTCAATAATCTGGACCGGGAAATTGCCAATGAAATTCGGGACGGCAGTGTTGCCGTGCAGATGATCCGGCCCTATAACTATCTGGTCGTCAAAATGATGCAGGCGATGGGCGAAGGAATCTTCCGCCTGCTTCTATTCTCGGTGCCCGGAATGATCATTGCCTCGCTGCTGTTTCCAGTCCGTCTGCCGTCTGATCCGGGGGTATGGTTTGCTTTTGCGGGGATGCTGCTGTTCAGTTTTCTGATCAACTCGCAGATCAATATCCTCACCGGGCTCTTTGCCTTCTTTGTGGAAAATAATGAGGGCATGATGCGGATGAAAAGGGTCGCGGTTGACCTGTTCTCCGGCCTCGTTATCCCGATTTCCTTCTTCCCGGAATGGGGGCAGGCGGTAATGAAGCTGCTGCCTTTCCAGGCGATTACCTATTTGCCCGGAGCAGTGTTCGCCGGCAATGCGGCAGGGACCACGGCAGCCGGAGTGCTGAGCGTACAGCTCTTCTGGTTTGCGGTCCTGATCGTTCCGATCCTCATCATGTGGCGGTCGGCCAGAAACCGATTGTTCGTACAGGGAGGGTAGTCCATGTTTTATGCTTCTTTGTTCTGGGATTATTTGAAAAACTACATGAAAACAAGGCTGACCTACCGCGCCGATTTCTGGATAGAAGTGCTGTCGGACCTGCTGTTTCAGGCCATGAACCTGTTTTTTATTCTCGCGGTATTCCTGCATACGGATTACCTTGGAGGATGGAATCAGGCCGAAATTTTGTTTATTTACGGATTTTTCATGATCCCCTATGGAGTGTTTAGCTGCTTCTTTAATTTATGGAACTTTACCGAAAGGTATATTGTCAAAGGAGAGATGGACCGGGTGCTGACCCGGCCTGCCTACCATCTGGCCCAGCTTGTGCTGGAGAATATGGACCCTGCTTCTTTGGTCGGATCGCTGGCCGGTGCGGTGGTCATGGGATATGCATGGACTCAGCTGGATATTACGCTGGCATGGTACGATCCGATCGTTTTTATCGTTTTATTGATTGGAGCGGTATTGATTTATTTGGGAGTTTACGCATCCTTGACGGCGGTATCCTTCTTCATCGATGCCCCGACGGGCATTCTGCCGCTGATGTGGAATATCCAAAATTATGGGCGGTATCCGGTCAATGTTTATAACCGATTCATTCGGGCGCTGCTTACCTGGGTTATTCCTTTTGCTTTCGTCGGATTTTATCCGGCGTCGTATTTTCTGGACCGTGCCAATTGGGGATGGGCCGCTCTATTAACACCGGTAGTCGGATTGATCTTCGCATTCATCGGACTAAGCATATGGAATTATGGGGTGCGGAGATATCGCGGGGCAGGCTCCTGATCATTTAAAATAGAATCAGTAGAACCGGTTTCCATGGATTAGTCGGGGAGATTTTGAAGCATATTAAAAGGAAAGGGGGGATAGGTAGCTATGTCTACTCAGTTTCAACCGGGTGAGGCCGTTCCCGATTTCACTCTGCCGGCCTCTAACGGGGAGGAAGTAAGCCTAAGCGGCTTCCGCGGCCATAAAGTGGTCCTCTTTTTCTATCCTAAAGATTTAACGCCGACTTGCACCCAGCAATCCTGCGATTTTCGGGACCATCATTCACGCTTTGCGCAGGCCGGGGCTGTTGTTATTGGGATAAGTCCGGATTCTTTGAAATCGCACCGCAAGTTTATTGAGAAGCACAACCTTCCGTTTCTTCTATTGGCCGATGAGGAGCAGAAGGTCTGCCGGCTATATGGAGTTTGGAAGCTGAAGCAAATGTTCGGGCGGGAATACATGGGCGTGGAACGATCGACATTCGTCATCGACGAGCAGGGAAGGTTGATTCAGGAATGGCGCAAAGTGAGACTTAAAGGCCATATGGAAGCGGTTCTGACGGCGCTCACGAACGGAGAGAAAGCGTCATGAGCGGCCGGGAACGCGATTTGATTTCACCTTTATCCCGCTCGGTTAACGTCTATTTTATTGCCGGAATAGGCACCTGGTTTTCCGGAAATATGTTCGCCCCGGCCATGCAGCTGCTGGCGGACAAATTCCGGGAGGGCGGCTGCTCCCGCATTCATTCGACGGCCTTTTATCCTTATGGCACCATGGATCATCTACCGCGCAGCCGGATCCGGATAACGATGCTTCGTCAAGCGATTCAGGTGATCTGTGACATGTACCGCCGGCCCGATCGCTCTCCGGCTATCGTCGGGCTGACGAGGGACATCCGGAAGGATTACGGGCGTTCCGGCGAAGGGGACATTGTCCTGGTAGGCCATAGCGGAGGCGGCATTGCGGCTTACGGTGCAGCGCGGCTGTTATCCGGCCAGGGCTATTCCGTCCCCCATGTCGTACAGGTCGGTTCCCCCGAATGCCATATTGTTCCTGAGTGGCGGGAACGGGTCTACCGGCTTCGCCAGCCGGGCTGGAAGGATTGGGCCACCTGGTGGCGATTGTCGCTGTTTTCCCATCCTCTGCGCAGAGATACCGTCTCCATTGAGAAGGGACACCCATACTATTTCTGCCCCGACACCAAGGATAAGGATGGGGTTTCTAATCTGTCGAAGGTAATAGATAAAATATGGGAGGGGCTCCGTTATGAAGCGGAACAGGAATTCCAATCAGAGCTTGAGCCCAATGTGTAGCAACGTGCCGTTTATGTAATGATAAAAAGGCATTCCAGAGCTTCTGCTAGCTCCGGAATGCCTTTTTACTGTTCAAAGAAGTTGAAAATAACCATTCCCTTTAGACGGCTATCCCTCTCGCTCAGCACCGTTGTGCCGGACAGCGGATCTTTAGCCCCGTCCTTGTGCCAATTTATTATTGAATCGTCAGCGGACCGAGCTGCTGCGGATCACCAATTGGTTTGGAATAATGACATCCCTTGCTATGGAAGCATCGGTTTCTCCCGCTAATAACTGCAGCAGCAGTCGGGCAGCTTCGACGCCCAGGCCAAGCTTGTCCTGTCTGACAGTGCTCAGCGGCGGAGAGAAGTGTTCAGCCGCCTGGATGTCATCATAACCGATCACGGCGACATCTTGTGGAACGGACAGCCCGTATTCCTGCAAAGCAGCTATGGCTCCGAAGGCCATCAAGTCGTTGCCGGCAAAAATGGCGTCAAATTCGGTGTCCGTTGCGAGGAAAGCGGCAACCGCATCGGAGGCGGATGTTTTGTCCGCATTTCCATGAAGAATCAAGGCTTCATCCACATCCATCCCAGCCTCCGCAAGGGCTTGGCGATAGCCTGCGAATCGTTCATTGTCATGATAGGTATCCAGGATCCCCCGAATGAAAACAATCTTCCGCCGGCCCTGCTCCAGCAGATGCTTCGTCGCTTCATAAGCCCCTTGACGATAGTCCGAGGTGACGCAGAACAGCGGGATACGCTCGCTGATGCGTTTGCCGACAAGGACATACGGCAAATTTCGGTCGTAGTAATACTGCAAATAGACTTCATCGATATACTCACCCATAATGATAAGGCCATCGATCTTGCGCCTGTCTCCGATGCGTTTCCAATATTGACGGTCTGTGACGCTCCGGTTGGAATACAAGAGAAGGTCATAGCTGTAATTTGTTAAAAACGACTGCACCCCTTGCAGCACTTCATAAAAAAGATGATGCGCCAGAAACAGGGGATTGTGTCCGAATACGACAATCCCGATATTTTCCGTCTTTCCCCCGGCCAGGCTGCGGGCTTGCGCATGGGGCTGGTACCCGGTTTCCTTAATGATGCGCAGCACCTTTTCACGGACTTCGCTCCTGACCCCCGGTTGATTATTCACTACCCGTGATACCGTTCCGCGTGAAACTCCGGCCAGCTTGGCTATGGTTTCCAATGTATGAGACAAAATCAGCCACCACCATTTCTATATATCGGTAATCTGGAAAAAACAAGGTTGTTGCATTTTAGGAAAGAAGGCGCAGGAACCTTCATGTTATGTATAATTGGAATAATTGTAGAGGATGGGGACCCCTGCCAAAACTCGCTTTGTTGGGAGTGACTTCATATTATGAGCGAATGTAAATTTGTTCTCCTACAAGCCTCTATTGGCCCTGTACAATCACGTTTGCGGCCCCTGGTGACTTCTATCTTGTCCCATTCCTACAACTTATTATCGGGTCGCAGTTACGGCGTGTCTACTTTTTAGTCTACTCGCATCGCCGGGAATGTAACTGTATTTTATACAGGTAGTTTGAACAGGCTTCAAAGGATGACTAAACTACATGGAAAAACTACATTTAAAATAGAAGAATTATGTTGATATCGCCCATTTTGCTCAAACTAAATGGAGTTTTCCACTTAGTCTACATTTTTTGTCCATAAGGAGCAAAACTAGCTGTATGAAATCCATTTAGACCCCCATACCGCTGACCGCGACACCATTAGATGATGAAAATGGATGGATTTTCAAGGTAGACCCCAATGCCTATTTAGCCCCTTAACCATTCGGACATTCCCCACCACTTCAGATACACTTATAAGCAGTCGGAGAGCTCCCATGAACCGTTTTGAAATCCTCTCCAAGGACCGGCAAGTAAAGCTCATGCTTAATATTATCATTGACTTTCCCGATATGAACAGGAATAATATGACTATATCAGAAAACTGGGAGCGCTCCCAGACCGAAGCTATACGACCAATAATTAGGCACTCGGGTGCCCAAACCGGGCGAGTGAAGTGTTTGGATTCCGAGCCATTAGAAAAGGATAACTTTTGGACCAACAAACTTCCATTTAAAAAGGAGAGGATAGGGAAATGTACGGTAACGATGACAGGTATGATGTGGCGGTGCTTGGAGGAGGGCCGGCCGGGATTGCCGCGGCATTGGCTGCTGCACGCAGCGGAGCCAAAACGATTTTGGCGGAGAGGTACGGATTTTTGGGAGGCATGTCCACGATGGCGATGGTCTATCCGTGGATGACCTTTCATACTTCAACGGGCAAACAAGTGATACGCGGCATTGCCCAGGAGGTGGTGGACCGGTTGGTAAGCCTGAACGCTTCACCGGGGCATTTGCGGGATACGATCGGCTTTGTCCACACTTTAACGCCATATCATCCGGAAGTGTATAAATTTCTGGTCTTTGAAATGCTGAAGGAAGCGGGGGTCAAGCTTCTTCTTCATTCGATGGTAACGGATGTTGAAGTTTCCGACGGGCGCATTCTGGGGGTCCATCTGCATAACAAAAGCGGGAAGCACATCATCCGCTCCAAGGTATATATAGATGCGACCGGTGACGCGGATGTCGCTTATTTGGCCGGGGCGCCGTGGGAACAAGGGGATGAGCGGCAGCGGGTGCAGCCCATGACGATGAAATTCCGCATGAAAGGTGTCCGGATCGACGAGGTCAAGCAATATATGCAGGCTCATCCGGAGGAGTTTTATGAGAAGTCTCTGATTCAAGAACTGGATCATCTGCCGTTGACCGGCGTCATGGGGTTTTACAGCCAATGGAAGAAAGCCGATTTGCCCATACCGAGGGAAGGCTTGCTGTTTTTCACGGGTCCGGGGAAGGATGAGGTGCTCGTCAACGTTTCCCGGATTTCGGGTCTGGATCCGACGAATGTCGAAGACTTGACGGAAGCCGAGATGGAGGGAAGAAAGCAGGTCCTTCTGCTGGAGTCCTTCTTCCGGGAGTATGTGCCCGGATTTGCGGACGCTGTGGTCACCGCTACGGGGACACAGGTAGGGATTCGCGAAACGAGAAGAATTATTGGCGAATATGTCCTTCAAGGCGTGGATGTGCTCGATGGACGGCGTTTCGACGACGTCATCGCAAGAAGCGGATACCCGATCGACATTCATAACCCGGAAGGCAAAGGGGTCACTGCGAACTTCATCAGAGAGGGCGGCGCTTATGATATTCCCTACCGCTCCATCGTGCCGAAGCAGGTCGAGAACCTGCTGCTGGCCGGCCGATGCATTTCAACAACACATGAAGCTCAGGCTACGACCCGGTTAACTCCAAGCTGTATGGCGATTGGGCAAGCCGCGGGGGCAGCCGCCGCCATCGCAGCGCACAGGCAATGTGCAGTGAGGGACGTTCCCATCGCCTCTTTGCAAGGTGAATTGCTTAAGGGGAACGCCGAATTGGGACTGGAAGAAGGCAGGGCATAAGGCCGGCCAAGCCCGGGCTTCGCCAAATGATGGCAATTATACAAATCCGGATTAGTCGTGCAGCAAAAGCTTATTTTTGCTGTAGTTTTAACCCTTGTTAGTCATATTGTCCTATCCGGCTCCATATACTCTATCAGATTGATCAATGATAGAACCGGGCGGAGGGATTTCATGACTCATCTTGTTTATTGGAATCAGTTATTGCTTCGGGCAGCCGTTCGGCTGGCCAGTCTTGCGGCCGTCTTGCTGCTTGTGCCGGTCTTGGCCTTCAGCGGCAAGGCCGAAGCTGCTGCCGGAGACGGGGAACTGGCCGAGCTGTATTCCCGGCTGCTTCAAGGATATAAAGAACATCAACCGTTGCCGCCGGAGCCCTCCGCCCGGCCGACGGTTTATTTGACGTTCGACGACGGTCCGAGCGGTCTTACTCCGCAGGTATTGGACCTGCTGAAGGCAGAGGGAATTCCGGCGACCTTCTTCGTGCTGGGCCAGATGGCTGAACGTTATCCGGACACGGTTGCTAGAATAGTAGAGGAAGGGCATAGCCTTGGAAATCATACCTATAACCATGTCTATAAAGAGCTTTATAACAATTTTGACGCCTTCTGGGAGCAGACGGTGGATACCGAACGGATTTTGCAGGAGCTGACCGGGCAGCGCCCCTCCTTGCTTCGCGCCCCGGGGGGAACGTATACGAATTTCGATGCTTTTTATTATTACTACCTGCAGGAAGCCGGTTATCAGGTGGTGGATTGGAACGTTGACAGCGGCGATTCCAAGCGCAGGGGGGTGCCCGCTGCCGAAATCGTGGCGAATGTCAAACAAAGTCCGCTTCATTCCGAATTGATTGTCCTTATGCATGATGGCAAAGGGCATGAGGAAACCGTCAAGGCGCTTCCCGAAATTATTGCCTATTACAAGGAACAAGGTTATACTTTCGCCTCGCTGACGGAAGAGAACCAGCCGGTTCAGTTTCGGATAGGACCTCTGAAGTGGAAAAGGAATACCGGGTATGACCAATTCGTCCGTCAATTGGGCCAGGTTAGAGAGCACAATTCCAAGGTTGTTGCGTCTGCCCATTCGGAACAGGAACAGGACGGAATCAAACAGGCCGAATCCGGTTTGATTGATAAAGATTATGCGCATGATAAACGGCAAGAGTCGGAGTCGCTTCCGCTGACCATTACATGGGACGGAGAGCCCGTGGTGTTGAATTCCGGTCAGTATCAATTTGACAACGGCCGGTTTGCTGTGCCTTTAACCGAGCTGGCCGCAAGCTGGGATGCCGAGCTGGAGTGGGACGAAGTAACCGGCGAAGCCGTCATCCGCTCTGGCCTGCGTGAGGCGGCCATTGATCCGAACGGAGGCATCATCCGCTGGACAAATCTGTCTGAAAGCAAGGTTTACCATATGGCCGATGTTCAACGGATCGATGGGGAAATCTATGTCGGCTTGCGGATGATGGCGGAGCTGTTCGATTACCGGATTGTCGATTATTCGTTGGAGCCGGACGATAGAACTGTTCATATAGAATCCAACAAGTCTCTAGGCTTTCCATGGAAGAGGTCTCCGGATGCTTCTCTATCCCAAAGCAAGCTCTGAGCCAAAGCCGGTCCGCCAGCCTGCCGGTCCAAATATAGCATTTCGCAAATAACCTCTTACGATATCCAAGTCTATCAGGTCTAAAACATAGATAGGATGGCCATGCTAGAATTATATGTCCTTTTCCTGAAGGAGGATGACCATCCATGTCTATATCGATAAATAGTTCATATCTCTTTGATCGGCCGGAAGAGTGGATTGAGAGAATCTTGTCCAATGTGGAAAGAGCGGTGCTGGGCAAAAGAGAGGTTGTCGAGCAGGCGCTTATCGCCATTTTGTGCGGCGGCCATGTCTTGCTGGAGGACGTCCCGGGCGTGGGCAAGACGACGCTGGTCCGGGCCTTGGCCCAAACGATGGATTGCAGCTTCAAGCGGATTCAGTTTACGCCGGATATGCTCCCGTCCGATATTACGGGAGTTTCGCTGTTCAACCGCGGTACGAATGAATTTGAATTTCGCCCGGGGCCTTTGTTTGCCAACATTGTGCTGGCCGATGAATTAAACCGGACACCGGCCAAGACGCAGGCGGCCTTGCTGGAGGCCATGGAGGAGAAGCGCGTCACCGTTGACGGGGTAACTTACGAGCTGCCGTCTCCTTTTATTCTATTGGCTACCCAGAATCCGATAGAATACGAAGGAACCTATCGGCTGCCCGAGGCGCAGTTGGACCGTTTTCTGATCCGGATCCGGCTTGGCTATCCGGACCCTTCGCATGAGGTCGAGATGCTGGGACGAAGCCACGAGAGGCATCCGGCCGATTATGTGAAAACCGTCCTTCTCAAAGAAGAACTGAACTCTCTGCAGAAGAGAGTGCGTTCCGTTCATGTCGATGATTCCTTGAAGCATTATATCGTCGAGCTGATTAATGCCACCCGGAAGCATCCGGACTTTGAGCTCGGAGCCAGCCCCCGGGCTTCCTTGGCTCTTATGCATACGGCTCAGGCGAGAGCGCTTATTCAAGGCAGGGGCTATGTCGTTCCAGACGACATCAAAGCGGTGGCTTCCATTACGCTGGCTCACCGGCTTTGGTTAACCCCGGAGGCCAGAATGGCCGGCAAGAATGCGGAGCGGATCCTGGAGCAGTTGGTGGAGTGGAAGAACATTCCCGGCGACTATCCTACGGGCTCTGCCAGGGGGAGAGCGCAATGAACGGCCGCAGAATATTTCTGATCGTGTGTCTCGCGGCCGCCTTATTTGTCCTGCTGGCGGCAGGCGCCGAGAGGGCCTCCATGCTCGCCCTGATCATTCTTGGTATGCTTGTGCTGTATGCATGGGGGAGCTCGCTTTTTGCTTTGCGCCGCTGCAGGATAGAGCGGCATATAGAGGAAAGCCATGTGATGGCGGGAGAGAAGGCGACAATAAATCTTATATTGAGCCGGAGCGCCTTCCTGCCGCTGCCCTGGCTGCTCATTAGGGATCAATGGACCCATCTGTCCACCGGGCAAACGTATTCCGCCGCCAGACTGTTGTTCCCCTGGTTTCAGAATCAGGCATCCTGCACCTATACCATTCATGGGTTAAACAGGGGGATATATCGTTTTGAGAGGGTGGAGGCGATCTCGGGAGATCTGTTCGGTCTGGCCGACACCAGAAAATATTCCGCTGAGAGCGCCCTGCTGACGGTTTACCCTGCTCCGGCCTTCATCCCGCTTAGACAGAGCCAGGTATTCGCGGATGCGGATAGTCCTGTAGGCCTTGCTCTTCCTTCCGGGGAAGGGTGGACCGGGATGGTGCGCGATTATGAGCCGGGAGATCCTCTCAACCGGATTCATTGGAAGGCGACGGCGCGCAGTGGCACGTTAAAAACGCGGGAGAGCGAAGCCGGTCGGACGGGACGGCTGGCCATCTTCCTGGATCGCCATCCGGACGGTACGGAGCCCGGACAGCTTAATCTTGTCTGGGAAAGAAGAGTTTCCTTGGCAGCGGGGCTAATTAAGGAAGCCGGGCGAACAGGGCGGGAGGCCGGCCTCTTCGTTGGCGGGCCGGATGCCGGCCCTCTATTTCCGGAAGCCAACGATCCTGCCAGGATATATGAACAATTGGCCACGCTAGAATCGGGGACAGGCTATGTGCTGGCGGATGACCTGCTTTTTCACGGCTTGAGCCTCCGGGGGGAGCTGCATATTTACGTGATCACCTCCCGGATAGATGAACGGCTGGTGCATAGTATAAAACAGGTTCGTTCCAACCGGAGGAGGCTGTCCTTGCTGTACGTGCCCTCACTCGATGCATCCGGAAGCCGGAGCTGGATCCCGGCATTAAGGGCGCTGGGCTGCGAAGTGCTGCAGGATGTCCCGATGGCTCGAGCGGAAGGGGAGGGAAACGCAGATGAATGGATTGCTGTCTGCTCCGACGGAGCATAGATCATTCGGGGTCAACGTGCAAGCCCATCCTCACGGACCGCTGCAAGGCAAGGCACAAGCCGATGGCTCGAGCGGAAGGGGAGGGAAACGCAGATGAATGGATTGCTGTCTGCTCCGACGGAGCATAGATCATACGGGGTCAAGGTTCCCGGCCAACCTCACCGACCGCTGCAAGCCGATGCCGGCTCATCCGTCCGGGGATGGATGGCGGATGCCGCATCGACCCTGCTTCTCTTTGTTCTGCTAAGAGAATGGCTGCTGCCGCTCTCCCAAATTTACGGAGGGCGCATGATTCCTTCCGCCGCTCCTCTGATCGCGGCTGTAGCCGCCTTCCTGCTGCTGGATCTGCTGCGGCTGCCCGGCGCGTTTGCCTGGATATTGAAAGCCGCCATCGCCGTCACCTGGCTGGGGCTGCTGTATTATCCGGCCCAATTTCCGTTAGGCGGCTGGCTGTCGGCCTATGGCGAGACCTTATGGAGCGATCTGTCCTCCATTTGGAATGGAAGCTGGGAGGCCGTCAGCGCGCCGACGCGAACCTTATGGCTGCTTGCCAGCTTCGCGCTGCTGGCGGAAGCCGTCCAATCGCTGCTTCTGGTCAAGAAGCGAGTTCTGTGGCTGCTGGCGGCCACAGTCCTCTATTTGCTGGCGCTGGACGCCTGGTTCGCGGTCGAGGCCGAGGCGGCTCTGCTGCGGTCGACGGCGGCGGGCCTGGCCCTGGCTGCGGCCAACCGCATCCCCCGCCTGAGGCGGCAATACGCCGCCGAAGACGGCGGCAGCGGTTGGCGGGCCGCCTGGTCCGCCGGCTCCCTGCTGCTGATCGGAGCCAGCCTGCTGGCCGGCCTGGCCGGTGCCTCCCTCGGCAAGCCGGTATCCGAAGCTTTACAGCTTCCGGAATACCGCTTGGCCGCGGAGCAATTCGTCACCGGCCGGTTGGCCGAGCTGGCGGCATGGGCTCCGAACCGGCAGGGAGCGGACCGCAGCCGCGCCGCCGTTGCCGTCGCCGCGCGGACGGGCTACCCGCCGGGCGACACGGCGCTCGGCGGGCCCGTGACGCCCGACAACGGCGTCGCCTTCGTCGCGCGGACGGACGAGCCCACCTACTGGCGCGGCGAGACGCGGGACGTGTACGACGGGCGCGGGTGGTCGCTGTCCGGCAGCGAGGCGGAGGCCCGCCCGTTGGGCGGCGCCGGGGACGGGTCGTCGTCCGGCGTCACCGGGCAGGAGGCCTCCTTCGCTAACGGAGCAGCGCCCTTGCCGCCCGGAATCCCGCCGGAGGAAGCCGCTGCCATCGGCGATGCCCTTCCCGAGCCGCCACAGGGCCAGCGGGTTATAACGCAGGAGGCGCTGTTCTTCGACGGGGCGCCGGGGAACCTGCTTTTTGCAGGGGGGCAGATTATTGCCGTGGAGGAGCTTAAGGCAGCGGACGGCGGCGCACTGGCGGTCGAACAGACTGCCTATCACCCGTTATCCGATGCTGTGTCTGCGGACAGCCCGCATCCTCTGCTCTCCTACAAGATCAAGGTGGCCTTGCCGGAAACCCGGGCGGAAAGACTGTCTGCGGCGGGTTCGCCCGATAGGCGGCAGGTAGGCGAGCAGTACTGGCAGCTTCCTGAGTCTCTTCCGCAGAGGGTGAGAGATTTGGCGGAGCAATTGACGAAGGATGCGGCCAACGATTATGAACGGGCTAAACGGATCGAGACCTATTTGAAAACCAATTTTACCTACAGCCTGGAAGGGGCTCCTCCGCCGGGGCCGGGCGATTTCGTCGATTCGTTCCTATTCGGGCATCGGACCGGATATTGCGACTACTTCTCCACATCCATGGTCGTTTTGCTGCGGGCAGCGGGTGTTCCGGCCCGTTGGGCCAAAGGCTTCGCTCCGGGAGAGCTCCGACTTGTAGATGCGGAGACTGTTGGGAGTTCCATAGCTTCGGGTGAAGCGGCTTCAAGTTCGACCGGGCAAGCCGGCCCGCGCTATGAAGCAACGGTCCGCAATCTGCATGCTCATTCCTGGCCGGAAGTGTATTTCCCGGGCTATGGATGGGTGCCTTTCGAGCCGACACCCGGATATGACGGAGCCGCAGGTGGCGCAGCAGGCTTCCCCGACGGCCGTAACGGAGCAGGTTCGGGGCTCCTCGTCGGGGAACAGGAGCCGGCGGAATGGGGCATGTTGGAGGAGACTGGGCTCGAGGCCACAAGTATAGGCGGGGAGAGCCTCCAAGCGGGGGTTTCCGGTGAAGAGGGGACTCAACCCGGAACCGGTGCTGAAGAGGACCGGCAGTTGCAGCAGCACGCTGATGAAAACAAGCTGCTGAGCGCGGTCCGTGAAGGAGCGAAGGCGCTGTCGGAATGGTTTAGCGGCGGAATGGAAGGGGTTATGCGCATGCTCCCCGGAGCTAAACCCGGGCCGCTTTTCGTAATCATCGGCCTGGTGCTTATGCTCCTGCTCGCTGCCCTTGCTATGGCACGCTGGAAAGAGAGAAGGAGGAGCAGGCTTGCCTGGTCACCTACGAGGCGGAACGGGGACCGCGAATTGATGCACAGCATGGACAAAATCTGGATGATGCTCTACCGCTCGCTGGGAAAGAGGCCTTCTAACCATACTCTGCGGGAATATATCCGATCGCTGCAATTTGCTAACGAGCAATCGGCCGGTTTGCTGACCGAATGGGCCAAGCTCTATGAGAACGCCCGGTTTGGGGGGCCATATGCGAATCTGCCTTCCCGCGAGCAGCTTACCCGCATTCGCCGTCAGCTCCAGAAGGCGATCGAGCAGAAAGAGATCCGGACGATTCGGTAATTCTTGCCGCTCCGGCGAAGCTTACAGTGAAGTGGTTGCAGCAGATGAGGGTCTGATCACCCGGTTGGCAGCACCATTACGGGGCCGGGAGAGTCATGGGCAGGTTGTTGCCCCTCTAGATAGATGTTCATATCGTGGCTGAACACACTGGATGATGAAGCCAAAAGTTGAATCGGTGCTGCGGTTTGTATCAAAGGAGGCTGGGCAGGGGAGCCATCCCCAATGACGACCGCTACGGTCACATCCTTGCCTAAACATTCATAAACTGTCGTTTGCATAGAGGGGCCCGGCTGCCGAGGGCTCCTCTTTTGCGTCCATTTGACCGCTATCCCCTCATAAAGGATGATTTAATCCCGGGTCAGTTTTAGTGACAAGAATCCGCAATAGGTTGAGCACCGTCATGCGACGCCGAACACCGAACGCCGGGAGTCTCGCGCGATTGCAAAAGCATGAACAAGCAAGGACCGACAAAAATGCAGGTCTTCGGAACGATTTTAGCTAAAATCAGCAAATCACATGCAAAAGTGCAGTTGAATTTGGCGATTTTGCGGATTTTCCGATTTTCCACGTTTGACGGGGATTGACCTGCAGATTTGCTCGTCTTTTTAAGAATTTGCCGGATGTCCGCCGAAAGACATGCACTTTTGCTGGTCTTTCAGGACAATACCGGAATTGCGCCGGATGTAATGCATAAATTAATTGCTCCAAGCAAAAGAAACCGCTTCTCCCATTTGCCCCATAGAAGCTTAGGCGCTGGCTCTCCTGCGCCATTCTTGACGCCCCTCTTTTAAGTCCTATATAATTAACTTCATTATGAAGAGGACAAGCCGGTTTTACAGGCCGGTTTGACAATACTGATAAAGGGTAGGTACGGGATGAATAAACCGAATGAAATGATTGTGGTGCTGGACTTTGGTGGTCAATACAATCAGTTGATTGCGAGAAGGATTCGCGATCTGGGTGTATACAGCGAATTGCTGCCATTCAATACACCCGTGCACAAAATCAAGGAGCTGGCTCCTAAAGGAATCGTTTTTTCCGGCGGACCCTCCAGCGTGTACGAAGAGAAAGCCCCGCATGTGGACCCGGCCATTTATGACCTGGGCATTCCGATGCTCGGAATCTGCTACGGCATGCAGCTGATGGCTCATCAGATGGGCGGGAAGGTACAGCGTGCGGAGAAGCGCGAGTATGGCAAGGCCGAGGTGGAGTTTCGCGCGGACAGCGCATTGATGCATAATCTGGATTGCAAGCAAGTCGTCTGGATGAGCCACGGAGATATGGTCGTCGAGCTTCCGGAAGGATTTATCATTGAAGCGAAGACCGAGCACGCGCCGATTGCGGCGATCAGCCACCCGGGCAAAAATATGTACGCCGTGCAATTCCATCCCGAGGTTCGCCATTCGGTATACGGAAATGAGATGATTCGCAACTTCCTGTATAACATTTGCGGTTGTGAAGGCAACTGGAGCATGGAATCGTTCATTGAAGAAACGGTCCAGGATATCCGTCGGCAGGTGGGCAGCGGCAAGGTCCTTTGTGCGTTGAGCGGCGGAGTGGATTCTTCGGTTGTGGCCATGCTGGTCCATAGAGCGATCGGAGATCAGTTGACCTGTATGTTTATCGACCACGGTCTTCTCCGTAAAGGGGAAGCGGAAGATGTCATGGAGACATTCGTCGGCAAATTCGATATGAAGGTCGTCAAAATCGATGCCAGCGAACGGTTCCTGAACAAATTACGGGGCGTCGAGGATCCGGAGCAGAAGCGGAAAATAATCGGAACGGAATTTATCCGGGTGTTCGAGGAAGAATCGGCTCGCTTCGACGACTTCGAATTTCTGGCTCAGGGAACGCTCTATACGGATATTATCGAGAGCGGAACCGCTACGGCTCAGACGATCAAATCGCATCATAACGTAGGCGGACTTCCCGAAAATATGAAGTTCAAGCTGGTCGAGCCCTTGAAGGCCTTGTTTAAGGATGAAGTGCGCAAGGTCGGGGAAGAGTGCGGTCTTCCTTCAGCGATCGTATGGCGCCAGCCCTTCCCGGGACCGGGACTGGCCATTCGCGTTCTCGGCGAAGTGACGGAGGAGAAGCTCAAGATTGTTCGCGAATCGGATGCGGTACTGCGAGATGAAATTGCCAAATCCGGTCTCGACCGGGAAATTTGGCAGTATTTCACCGCATTGCCGAATATGAAGAGCGTCGGCGTGATGGGCGATGCCCGCACATACTCGTACACGGTCGGAGTTCGGGCGGTTACCTCGATCGATGGAATGACGGCTGATTGGGCGCGGATTCCGTTTGATGTGCTCGAAAGAATTTCCAACCGGATTGTCAATGAAGTCGAGAACGTCAACCGCGTTGTGTACGATATTACATCCAAGCCGCCGGCTACGATTGAGTGGGAGTAATTCACTAAGTGCATTTGAAGTGAAACGCTGAATTGGCTGCCATTTTTGGGTGGGACTTAGAACGGAAAAACAATTAAAGCTCCGCCAAAATTCCGTAAGAGGAAAAGGAGGGTGTCCCTCAGTCATCATAGATGACTGAGGGACACCCTCTTTTTTATTTCGTCAAACAAAAAGAACCCCCCTTTGGTAAATGGAAGTACCCCCAACCATTACCCAGAAAGAGAGGTTCTTTGTACATTCAATATACCTTGGGTCAACTCTGTTTACCAATGGATTTTAGAATTTTCAATAAAAAAGGGTCAACCTGCAATCTAACCCAGGTTGACCTCCTACGAAACTGCCTATTGGGGCTTGGTTACACTATCCATTCTGCCATGCTTGGATTTTGGCAATAACATCGTTGCTAACACACATACTACTGCTAACCCCAGAAACACGATAAAAACATCATGGATGCCGGAAACAAGAATATGCTGCAATTGCGAAAGCATCGAAGGGGGAAGCTGATCGGTGCCTGATGCGTTGATCAATTTGTTCATTTGATTGATATCCGCATTTTCCAAGTTATCGTTCGCCATGTGATGAACAATCCGGGAGTTAAAGTAGCTTCCGAACATGGAAGCCCCCAACATTTGTCCTAATGAACGAAACAGCGAATTGGTCGCTGTGGCCACTCCGCTTAAGGAAGAATCGACTGCGGATTGAACGACAACGGTATATAAGGTCACGGTGATACCGAAACTAATGCCGAGCAATGCGGAAATCAAGTAGAAGCCGTACGAACCGCTCGTTAATTGCATGGCCGCGAGCCACGCTCCGCATAGAATCAGGATCATATTGCCTGTGAATGAGGTCACTCTTATCCCTTGCTGCACAAGCATTTTACCGCATAGATAGGAACCGAATGCCCAGAGAATCGCTAAGGGAGCGAGCATAAGTCCCGCTTCCATCGCTCCCGTTCCCCATCCCCCCTGGAACCACATCGGCATATACACTAACGTCCCCATCATGATCGCATTCACGAGAAATTGCAGGAAGTTGGCCGACACGATTTTAAGCTCCCGAAACATATGCAAGGGCAAGATCGGTTCCTTTGCTTTCGTCTCTATCCATAAAAATAACCCCATCAACACGACGAAAGCGGCTATACACCAAAGGACCGGCCCCGATAGCCAATGCCCCTCTCCACCCTTCTGAACAGCATATAATAAAGATAGCATGCTTAATGAGAAGGTAATGATGCCCCAGTAATCAATTGTTTTTTTGCTTTTCTCCGTCTTTTCTTGTAGAAACATTACCATGAGAAGGATAGCCGCCAGACCAAACGGAATATTGAAAAAGAAAATCCAATGCCAGGAGACATAATCGACGAAGAAGCCGCCGAGCAGAGGCCCAATCACACCCGCTCCTCCCCAAACGAAAGCCGTAAGCCCAATCATCTGAGCCCGTTTATCTTCCGAGGGATAAATATCCGCAATGATGGTCTGTGTGACCGGCAAAATAGCACCGGCTCCGATTCCTTGAACAAGCCGAAATGCAATCAATTGCTCCATCGTCTGGGCTAGTCCGCACAGAGCGGAACCGATCAAGAAAATAGCTGCGCCAACGGCGAAAATAAGCTTCCTCCCGTACAAATCAGACAGCTTGCCGAAAATCAATACAGTAACGGTAGAGGCCAGCAAATAAACCGTAAATACCCCATTCATAAGCTCGATGCCCTGAAGGGAAGCAACAATTTTAGGCATGGCCGTTGTAACAATCGATGACTCTGCAGCCGCTAAAAAAGTAGCGACAAAAATAGAGATCATAACCATCGATCGATTCCTGTTCACGTTACAAGCATCCTCCTTTATTTAGATTAGCATGTAATGCTTCTAAATAAGGGGGGACACTTGTTAATACATAACAATATCGCCATAATGTTCATCACTACCCTACATTGACATTAAGATATAAAGTGCGCGAGTTGCTCGCAGTAAGGTTTTGTTGCCGGAGATCGGCTCAACTTTTTAAATATTTATGTTTAAATAGTATCTTAAATAACTAAAATTTGTCAATAAATAAAACTGCGCGGATCCAAATTACAGGTGGTCGTTTAGAAGGAGGGAAAAGGTTCATATATTTTTGACCATTCGTTCCGAAAATGTTATTCTTTTAAAAGAAAGGGGGAGAGGCACATGGCACGACATAAAGAATTTGATAAAGCAGAGGTTCTTAGTAAAGCGTTGGAAGTCTTTTGGTATCGGGGCTATAAGGGCACTTCCCTTCAAGAACTACTGAAACATTTGGGAATTGCAAAGCAAAGTATGTATGATACCTATGGAAATAAACACGACTTATTTTTAGCCTCTTTAAAACATTATGCGGATCAGAAGTTAACTTTTCTAAATAACGCGCTTGAAAGATATGACTCGCCAAAGGAATCGATCACGGTTGTTTTCTACGATTTAGTAAAATTTCTCGTTGATGAAGAACGAAAAAAAGGATGCTTTATGATAAATACGGCGGTAGAACTTGCGCCACATGACCAGGAAATTTCAAGATTGGTTGAAACTAACATGGAACATGAAGTGTCCGCATTTTATCGGGCATTAATCCGCGCACAACAAGAAGGTGAATTAGGTGAGCGGCACAATGATCTAATGGCACTTGCGCGATTCTTGAACAATGCTCGATATAGTTTGTTTATTGCATCTAAATCCACTTCGAATCCCGTTGTTTTAAATGATATTGTTAAAATTACACTCTCGGTCTTAGACTAACCTATGACCCTTTTCTTTTTTATGATTTTTAGACCGAACAGTCTATAATATTCTTTTACAGGATTTTTTTATATACATATTAGACCGAATGGTCAAAAAAAGGAGTGATATTGTGGAAAACAACAAAAGGATTGATTCTAAGACGAGTCTGGGTATTTGGATGCTCGCTATAGGGATGTTTGTTGTTGGGACAGTTGAATTAGTTTTTGCCGGAGTCTTGAAACTGATATCCGTTGATCTCGGTGTTTCGGTCGCAACCGCTGGACAGCTCGTGACTATTTATGCTGTCATTTACGCAATAGGTACACCTATTCTCATTACGTTAACCTCCCGCATAGAGAGGAAAAAGCTGTTATTACTCTCGTTATTCGTTTTTATCCTTAGTAACGTCATTGCGGCCATTAGTCCGAATTATATCTTTCTTATGATCTCAAGAATTATTGCTGCAATTAGTGCCGGGATATTTAGCGTGTCTTCCATTGCATTTGCCGCCAAACTAGTCCCTCCCGCAAAAGCAGGGAAAGCAATCGGAACAACGGTTATGGGATTTAGCTCTTCATTGGTTTTAGGGGTACCTTTAGGGACAGTTGTAGGAGAAACATTCGGATGGAGAATGACGTTCATTTTTGTGGCGCTTGTTACTCTTCTTCCTGTGCTAGGAATCTGGCTATTTACTCAAAAGGTAAAAGGAGAGGAACCAGTATCGCTAAAAACACAGTTTTCTATCTTACGGAAACCCGCAATGGTAACGGGGCAGATGGTGAGTGCGTTAATATTTATCGGCCAATTTTCTCTGTATACGTATTTCACGCCTTTTCTGCATAATCTGGCCGGTTTTAATATGGAAGAAATTACGGTAGCATTCTTTGTTTTGGGCATATTTGGTATTCTAGGAAGTTATATAGGTGGTTATAGCGTAGACAAGTGGGGCGTCAAGAAGACGTTATTAGTAACGATAGGCAGTAGGACACTCACATTGTTTTTACTCCCGCTGGTTGGGGAATATCCTATCTTTTTATTTCTGACCATGATGGCATGGAGTGCTTCCGGCTGGGCGACGACTCCCGCGAATCAAACCTATCTGAGATCTTTGGCTCCAAAATTAGCGGATATGATTATTGCGGTTAATACATCTTTCATGCAATTAGGTATTGCCCTAGGATCGGCAATGGGAGGATTAATCATTAGCAATCATTATTCCTATACCTCACTAAGCTGGTTTGCAGGGTTTATTACCTTGGTTGGTTTATTTTCTTTTCTTCTCTCCATCTCCCTTTCGAATAGGCAAGGTAATCTGCAATAAAACAAAGGGTAATCATCGTCGGGTCTAAGAAGGGAAGCCGTTGAAACCTTTTCATCACCAATATCTCGAGCCGGCTGCTGCGCTGAAAGAAGAATATTCGTGTGAGGAACGTATAAAAACACCGAAACCAACATTTTTCAACCAATTGCACAAGGGCAACTTGAATATAATGGAAATTTCGGGACCGTATTACGAACATCGTTTTGAAAATTATTTCTAATGTTCGGATTTGTGGTTGACAAGAACGATAACCATAACTAAAATGAAGGTGTTGAATATAAGCTTTTTCGTATAATCTCGGGAATTGGCCCGAGAGTTTCTACGAGGTCACCGTAAATGATCTGGCTACGAAAATGCATGGAAAGCAATCACGGGTAAACGAGCGGTTTGTTTAGTCAGATTGTTTTTCTGCTTTTTTACGAAGCCTAAGGTCATGACTGCCTTAGGTTTTTTTGTTGTTCTAACCATAATTCTGGGAGGAGTCTCAAGCAATGGACCGTTTTTTCAAACTGAAACAGAACGGCACTAACGTAAGAACGGAGATTATGGCAGGCATCACGACCTTCATGACGATGGCGTATATTTTGGCGGTCAATCCGAATATTCTCTCCGCAACGGGCATGGAATGGTATTCGGTGTTTCTCGCGACGGCTTTGGCGGGCGGGATATTCACCATTGCCATGGGATTGTTCGTTAATTTTCCGGTGGCTCTTGCTCCGGGCATGGGGCTAAACGCTTATTTTGCTACCGTCATTCTGTCCTCCAACGGGGCGATGACCTGGCAAATGGCATTAACGGCTGTTTTTCTTTCCGGGATCATCTTTATCGTTCTGACGATTACAAAGGTGCGCCAGCTTCTTCTGGTTGCCGTGCCTGATTCTATCAAGCATGCGATTACTGTTGGTATCGGCCTGTTTATTACATTGATCGGCGCTAAGAACAGCGGACTTCTTTCCGTATCTGTAGAAACACTGAACGATGTACCCAAAGGAACTTATACCGATCTTCTATCCTTTGAAACGGTCTTTCATATGGGAAGTATGAAGGATCCGAATGTTCAGCTTGTACTGATCGGCCTCCTGTTAATTTCACTGCTTATGGTTCTGAAAGTAAGAGGGGCTATTTTGTTCGGTATTTTGGGTACAACCATCATTGGGATGCTGATGGGCCAAGTCGACTTTTCGACGCTCAACAATCCGCAAACTCCATGGCTTCCTAATTTCGGATATCTGGAATTTTTCCAGTTTGATTTCGCCGGAATTTTAAATGTAGGTATTGTTTCGGTCATTCTTACTTTTACATTTGTTGAAATGTTCGATACCTTCGGTACTCTGGTAGGAACCGCGAACCGGGCCGGCATTATGAAAAATCCGGAGGAAGGACGCAAGCGGGTCGGCAAAGCGATGCTCGTGGACGCATTTGCCGTTAGCGGAGGGGCTATGCTCGGAACAAGCACAACGACCGCCTTCGTGGAAAGCTCTGCAGGAATAGCGCAAGGCGGAAGAACCGGCTTGACGGCGGTATCCACCGGAATCTGCTTCTTGCTCGCACTGTTCTTGGCGCCTGTCGTCGCCTTGATTCCCGGATCGGCTACTGCGGCTGCTCTTATTATCGTCGGATTACTAATGATGCAGTCTGTTAAAGAGATCGATTTCCAAGATTTCGTAGTCGCTATCCCGGCGTTCTTCACTATCGTATTCATGCCTTTCACGAACAGTATTGCGAACGGAATTTCGCTCGGAATTGTAGCCTATGTCGTGCTGGCGCTGGTTGCGGGCAAAGGTAAGCATAAAATTCACTGGCTGATGTGGATTCTCGCCATTCTGATTATATTGCGCTATGCACTTATGGGCGGGGAGTAAAACGCGAGTCCTTTTCACATAAAAAAATAGCAGTTTCTAAGGGTTTCTAAGGGTGCGATATGCGCCCTTTTTTTAAGTTTAAGTTCAAGTATTAAAATGGAACAACTTTCTCATTGGCATAAAAAAGCTTCCGCTAATACCGGGGTTATTCTCTTCGAAAGGGCTTCGTCAGGAGCCTTTTTTTTATTTGAGCAGCAAACTGATGGCAGCAGGCGGAAAAACCGCGACAGCGATTCCGTACTATCGGATAAACCGCGATCTTTTGCGAATTCTGTAGGTCTAACGGTTGCTACCGCTGCTATTTCCTCCAAAATGGCCGACCTGAAATTCTAATGGTTGTCATCACCGCTATTTGCGCGATTTTCATCTCCAGGCTATGGAAAAAGGCCAAATAAGGTCGCTCGCAACCGTTAGATTTTGAAAATGGCTATAATCGGCGAATTTACGGCTGTGGCAACCATTAGAAAAAAGGAAGCAGACCAGTTCGATTTCATTTGGACAATTCTACAAATTTTGTGAACGATATTCAAAAGGTGCTGTCACTGCGGCTGATACACTTGGTGATAAGCTGGAAAAGATACCGTGCTACATAGCTTTCTGCGGGAATTTCTGCAGCAGGGCAGCAGCCAGCTTTTGGCGTCGAAAATTGATCAATGAAAGGAGTTGTATTAATGACTAGGAAACGAAGGAAATGGACAGGCTTCATTATGACGTTTGTCATTCTTATGTCCACCTGCCACTTGGCGTATGCGGAGGCTAAAGAACCGGAGGCCATGAGAAATTTGGCGGGAGAGGCAACTTACACCTATTCGGAGGCTCCGCATGAAAACTATCCGGATAACGGCCATAAGCTGACGGATGGGAAGTATGGGGATATCAATTCCTATACAGATGGGAATTGGATCGCTTTCTTGCGCGGCAAACCCTGGGAAATTACGATCGATTTGGGCGAGAACAAATCCATCGGGCGTATTCAGTCGCACTATCTGTATAATAACAGCGCGGGAATCTATACTCCCAACATCGTTTCTTATTATGTATCGGAAGACGGACAGAATTGGGCCCCGGTCAAGCATATGAATTCAGCGGTCCCGTTATGGACGGAGAAGCCGCCCTCCGGTCATGACTACGTTTGGGATGGAGAGCAGGATGGCGTTCCTCATCCGTCCAAGAATGCCAAGATGATCTATGCGCGCTATGTAAAAATTGCGGTAACGGCGCAGATTTGGGTTTTCATGGACGAAATAGAGATTTGGGGAGTGGACGGCAAGGCCGATAAAGCTTTCAAATTGAAACCGGTTTCTCCTGATTATTTGAAACCTGGCAAGGATACGGCAGGCATTCGCAATATGATCCTGATGTATAACGGGCAGTATGATCAGAATCGCGGAAACTGGAAGAAAGAAAATATCATTCCATATATCAGTTATGTAGACGAGAACGGAGTGCCGCAAGACTGGATGTATGATGGGGTTTTGCTGCTGGGGCTCCGAACGCCGGATTATCAACGGGATTTCGGTTACTCGGCTCTTCTGGAAGATTGGAAATGGTACCTGGACAAGACCTTTAAAGAGGATGGGGAATTAAACCAGTTGAATGAGGCGGTTAAGGAGGCGGGGGATCAGCTTGGCGATGCCCGCCATAAAGTCAAAGTGGTGATTATGATTTCTAATCCGGATGAAACCATTTCCGATTTCGGCGATATCGACGGCGATGGTGTATCTGAAAGCTTCGTGCCGGAAGAAGTAGGCGAAGAAGCTGCTTACGCTAATCGCGTCAAGGCTATCGACTGGTATATGAATCAGGTTAAGGAGCGGTGGCAGAAGGGGAATTATGACCGTCTGGAGCTGGTCGGCATGTACTGGCTCGCGGAAAGTGTCGCCAGCGGCAAGACTTCGGATGCAGATCTGCTCAAGTATACGAGAGACCTTGTTCATGAGAGGAAGCAGAAGTTTTTCTGGATACCGTATTATGGCGCCAATTATAATTTTGCAGCGCGCAGCCTCGGTTTTGATGCGACTGCGCTTCAGCCGAATCATTATTTTGACGGGATGGATCGGATTCGGGTGGAGGCTGCAGCCTATCTGGCCCAGCATCACGGACTCGGCATAGAGATAGAAACGGATGAACGCATGAACGAGGATGAATCTTTTCGGAACCTCTATATAGATTATTTGAACGGCGGGGTAGATTACGGATATATGAACGGGGCGTTCAAGGCCTATTACCAAGGGGTGGATGCTCTTCTGCACAGCTCCCGCAGCAGTGATCCCCGTGTTCGCGAACTGTACGATTGGACGTATCAATTTGTTAAAGGCACTTACCAAAAGCAGCCGAATTAACCTTGATCATTTAGACGAATGTAGGGGATTAAGTTCCCCTTATTCGTCTTTTTTTGGATATCGTTCTAAATCACCAAGGCGTTAGGGAGGGAACAATTTATTGTCGAAGTGAACCGCATTATGTAAAAGTGTGTTGACGGGCTGCCCGTTCTGTGATACATTAGTTTTCGCTGCTCAAATGTTTTGTGCTCAGCACAGATCAAGAATCAACAAGCTGGATGTTAAATGATACGGAAGCACCAGGACGTACTGGTCCGGGTTTCCAGCAGATCCAGTTTTAAATTTTTAAAAAGAGCTTGCAAAGTAATTTCAGATGTGCTATGATACAAAGGTCGCTTTCGATAAGACAAGCTACGACAAAAAGCGACAAACAAGCATTGCCCTTTGAAAACTGAACAACGAGTGAAATGAATGAAGCCAGTGCGTATACGGTTTTCGGACCGTATCCGCGTCAATGAATGAACGAATTAATGAGCTAATCGCTCTTTGGAACTCTCGGTTTTATCCGGGGGTCCCCGAAAAGTAGTCGGACTTCGCTACGAAGCATCGCTTCACTTTTTGGGGGAATTTTTCGGAGAGTTTGATCCTGGCTCAGGACGAACGCTGGCGGCGTGCCTAATACATGCAAGTCGAGCGGAGCTTAGCCTTC
>NZ_JBQCLK010000052.1:0-30211 GCF_051966115.1 Paenibacillus sp. SAFN-117 | reverse complement strand
ATTTCGTGGTTGAAAACATTGTACCATGAGGGATTCTAGTGACCTCTTTCTTTTTACACAATTATAAGGACATAACTGAGTAAAGCATTAAAATGCCTGACGGAAAGCCACACGTCGCATCCGGGCCAGTAGAAACATCGCAAAGACGAGCAAAAATACATTAAAATCGTGCCTTTTCCCGAAAAGAAGGCGAAAAACGCTCAAATGTGCAGGTCTTTTTCACAAAATGGGGCCATTTCGCTAAAAACGCTCCAAAGACGTGCAATATTGCTCTAGAATCAGGTATGTGGCGACTTTTCTTCAAAAAGACGTGCGTTATTGCTGTAGAATTAGGCACTACGAGGTACTTTGAGGCTTTTCTCGAAAGACCTGCAGTTTTGCTTGTCTTTCACACCATCCGGTGGACGATCCGGATTGGGGCGTTTTCAAAAAGCCAAGAGGAATGCTTGTTCGCTTATAGTTTGTGAAGTGAAACAACTAATGGCCCTGACCGAAAGGCCAGAGCCGATGCAAAATTCCGAGAGGCTTAACTCATTGTAAAGAGGTACTTTTTATCAACAAGAAAAGGTTAATCACCATATTGACTGCTGGAATTATTATAATTACTTTATCCGTGTATTTTGTGAGGCAGAACATTTGGATCAACAATTTATGAAATATCCTGTCGAATTTGATGAAGAATCTTTATACTTTATCAAATCTAAGAACAGAAGTTACATTATTGCAGTGCTAAATCCTGCTTTAAGAAAATTATTCACGATGGAGATTTTTTATTAGCTCGACTTCGCAGCAAGCGCCGATAATCTTTTTGATAAAATTAAACCAGCCCACCGTAAACATCAGAAAATCTTTATTATAGCTGATAAATTTCAATTTGGAAGAATGGGGTGCGCCCCCGCCCATTTTTCCGCAACATTTATCGTAAAAAGAGCGAGGACAGCCTAAATAATCTTGTTCCCATGCGAATACATTGAAATTTAAGTATGCTAATATATCGTTTGGCCCGAGCGGTTCCATAAGCCGGAATCCATCAGTTGATCCGCGAAGCTCCGGAACTGTGCGAGATCGATCTGCTGCTCCGAATCGGACCAGGCCTCCGGCGGATTCGGATGAACCTCCACCATGACTCCATCGGCTCCGGCCGCCAGAGCAGCTTTGGCACAGGGGAGCAGTATATCCTTACGCCCCGTCGAATGGCTGACATCGACCAGTACCGGCAGATGGCTCTCCTGCTTCAGAATCGGCACGGCCGAAATATCAAGTGTATTCCGGGTCCACTTCTCGTAAGTGCGAATTCCCCTTTCAATGAGCATCACCTGCGAATTGCCCCGGGAAACAATATATTCCGCCGCCATCAGAAATTCTTCCATCGTGGCGGCCAGCCCTCTTTTTAACAAGACCGGCAGCTTCATCATCCCGGCTTCCTTAAGCAGCTCGAAGTTCTGCATGTTGCGGGCGCCGATCTGGATAATATCGAGAAATGGGGCGGCCGCTTCCAAATGAGCCGGCGTTACGACCTCACTGATAGTCAGCAAGCCGTATTCATCCGCCACTTCCTTCATCATCTTCAGCCCGTCTATTCCAAGCCCCTGGAAGTCGTAGGGTGATGTACGGGGCTTGAACGCCCCGCCGCGAATAATTCGAACCCCCTTCTCCTGCAAAGCTTCGGCTGTCTGCCGCATCTGCTCCCAGGACTCGATCGAGCACGGTCCGGCGATCAGCTCGGTGCCGCCGCCTCCAATCTCCACATCGCCGAATCGAATAACCGTATTCTCCGGTTGGGCCTGGCGGCTTACTCTAAGCGCGGGCTTGGCTGGCTTGACCGGCTCCTGCGTCGCTCTTGCAATGGCATCCCGCAATTGCCGGATCGCCTGGCTGTTCAACGGGGCGTTCTCATCCTCCCCGGCCTCTCTCCACATCGATTCGGTCAAGCAGAGAGACCGCGCGCGATATTCCGCCGGGAGCTCCCGGAACACCCGGGCTCTCTCATTCAACAGACGAATGAGAACACTGTCGATTTCGTTCACTTTTCCTTGCAGAACCTGAAGCTGCTCGTTATTCATAATGATCTCTCTCCTTAACCTTGTATTCATACGCGAAAGCTTGGGTTTCTCCGGCCGACCATATAGGGGAAGAGCAAACACCGCGCGCCAGTGTTCAACTCCATTCCCGCCTCATGACCTGATATAACCAAAAAAGCTGCCTAACTCCGGGACGCGTCGACGTGGTACCACCCGAATTTAGACAGCTTCAAACAAACAAGCTTTCTCTCTCACCATGATAACGGTATGAAACCGGAACTCTCCTACTGGGCGCACCGCCGTTCAGAGGTCAGCTCAGGAGTGAACTTCGGCTGGCCGTACCCCCGGAACGCTCTCAGTCTACCGGCGTTCCGTCCCTGTGGGGACTGCTTCGCTTACTCTCTCCATCATAGCCATTTAGAATTAAATCTAAATTTTCAAACATTATATGTTCATTTCCAGAACAATGCAAATATTTACTTGAAAGCGAGCCAGCTTTAAAGCGAAAAAGCACTGCTCATAAACCTGACTGGGCACTTTGAAGAGGCTAATAAGCATTCCGGGCGGCCCCCTCCCTCCAACAAGCTTCCATCTCGCGCAACGCGATACGGCTCTGGCAGGAGAAGGGTCCGGCTCCGGTCAACAAGCAAGCGAGTGCAGCGGATCCATTAACGCCGATTATCCAGACTTAGCAGGTTGTAAACGGCTTGGGCGCTTTCACTGCGAATCACCGCACCTTTAGGCTTGAAGGTGTTGTCCTCATAGCCGCTGAGCAAGCCCAGACGAGCTGCGGTATGGACATAAGCTTGCGCCCATTCGCTGATGGTGCCGGAATCGTTAAACACGGCCGGCACCTCCATACCGGGCTGCTCCCCTGTCATAACCGTATAGGTCCTTAGCAGCATCACCGCCATTTCTTCGCGCGTAATGGAAGCCTGCGGATGGAAGAGGCCTGCTTCGTCCCCGGTTACGATCCCGGCCTCCCGGGCGGCGGCTATGCTGGCCGCGTACCACTCGTCAGCCGCTACATCCGGGAAGCCGCTGCTGCCTGCTGCCTTCAGATCGAGCGTACGAACGAGCAGCTTGGTAAACTCGGCACGAGTCACCTCACGCCCGGGCTCGAACGTATCCGCCGTTACTCCATCGACGATATGCCGGGCAGAGAGTAAGCGGACCGCTTCGGCGGCCCAATGGTCGCTGGGGACATCTGTGAAGGTTTTGTCATATTCAAGCAGCATATAGTTCCCCGACCGGGTGACGTCGGCAGCCATCCGCTTCTCATCCCAGCGGCTTCGGAGATAATGAAATCCCCCGCCCTCTCTCCATTCATAAATCCCTGACAGGGAAGCCTGTTTATTTGGGGACAGCTTCAACGACATCCGAATCGGCGGCGCAAATGCTTCCTGCACCGTACGGCTGCCGTCCGGCTTCATTCCTGCAAACTCGATCCGATAGGCGTCAGAGGCCACCTGAATGGCTTCGGAGGAATGAGCCGCTGCTTGCAGACTTCTCGCCGCCTCCGTTGTAGATATGCGGGCTATATCCAGCACCAGCCAAGGGGCAGCTCCTTCCTGCTTGCCTAACGAATCCAGCATGGAGCGGATCGTAGCGGCGGGAATGGACAGCTCGCTGCCTTCAAAACGGACGATGACGGAATCAATCTTCTTGAAATCGGAATAGGCAGCGGAGAACACAAGTCTCCCCTTACCCTGCTCCAGCTCCACCGCAACGATGCCGGCTTCGGCCGTCTCCAACCTTTTGGCATCGACAATAATATCATCCGGCCCCGATGGGAGCTTTGTATCATCGCCGGGAGATGCCGTACCCGGCTTCGGAGAAGCGGCCGGATCCGGCGTAGCACTCGGCGTCGGCTGCGGACTCGGATCCGGCGTAGCACTCGGCGTCGGCTGCGGACTCGTATCCGGTGTAGCGCTCGGCGTCGGCCGCGGACTCGGACCCGGTGTAGCGCTCGGCGTCGGCTGCGGACTCGGGTCCGGCGTAGCGCTCGGCGTCGGCTGCGGACTCGGGTCCGGCGTAGCGCTCGGCGTAGGCTGCGGACTCGGGTCCGGTGTAGCGCTCGGCGTCGGCTGCGGACTCGGGTCCGGCGTAGCGCTCGGCGTCGGCTCTACCGGAGACTTAATCGTGACCGACTCCTCGATGGGATCGGCCGCCTTAGCCCCGCCTATCCTAATCCGATACGTCTGCCCCCGCATGGAAGCTGTAACCGGGAAATCAAATACATATTCCCCTGTCTCTGAACTGGCTGCCTGATCTACATAAATAACATTTTCACGGGAATCCAGCACCTGGATCGTAACCTGCAGATATGCATCCGGAGCGTTGCCCGAAACGGTCACTTTCGTCTCCGATTGGACAATACGCACGGGAGACCAGCCGGGAGAATCCGCCGCTGCGGCCGGCATCAAGCCCATAAGCAGAATTAATAGGGTCAGGATGGTAACCTTCTTCAAAATAGCAAGCCTCCTTTCAGGCATTTCATCGGACCGGAACGGTCACTCGATTGGACAGCGGCCTCATTCCGTCCAGACTGTCCCAGACGAAGGCGCGTACTTCATAGGTGCCGCTTGCCGGTATTTTGATCATCGCCGTAGGGGTTATGCTCTTGGCCGCCTCAACTTCTTGGGTAACGGCCGTATAAGCCACCATTTCTCCCGATGTAGTGTCGAACAGGCCCATGATCAGCGTCATCTGCTTGGAAGAAGTCGTCAGATTGGTAGCCTGCACGGTCATTTTCGCATCGTTGCCTAACCGGAATTCATCCGCGGGCGACTGCCATTCGATCCGGAACGGGTTCACGTCAATAGAGTCCAGCTTCGCCTGAAATTCGGCTTTCTGCAAGCTGTCCGGCAGCGCTTCGACCAGCTCCCGGGCAATGTCATAATAATCTCTATCCCTTAAGGCTTTGACTACCGCATCCGAGGCTCCGGCAATCTTCTCCTCCAAGGACCCCGGAATCAAATCGCTCGCTCCCCAGTTAAGATAGACGATGTTATCGCGAGTGATCATCTGACCATCGGCCGACAATACGAATAGTCTGGGCGTAATGTCCGTATCGTTCACACCGTCATTTTTATGAAATTTAAGAGTCAGGAGATCGGGAGCTCCCTCGAGTATTTTTTGCTTGCCTGCCAAATCCCCGGCCAGCGCATCATCGGGATTATGGATATCGAAGCTGACTTTCACCTCGCCGGGCGTGCTATGGTCTACTACCACATCCGCCTTCCCTTTCAGCGCAGGGCCCAGATCATACGTGTCATACGCCGCTTTACCGACATCATACATAATCGTGAAATTTCCCTTGACGAAGTTATCCGCCAGCGGAAGCTTCACATTCACTCCAATATTCGCTTTATCCGTTACGTTCGTGACAAGCGTCGCCGTAAATCGGGGCTGGTAAGTACCTTTGACATATTCGAAAACCCGGTCATACACATTCCGACGAATGACGGATAGGGAGTCTGTTTCCTTGTTATCTCTAGGTGCATAAGCGAAGGCACCCACGACAATCGGATTGGAGCTTAAATAATACGTGTTGGCCGCTTCCGTCATATAACCGCTGAAGTAGCCGTAATTCAAATATTGGGCCAGCGTCCGGTAATCATCATATTCCACCTCGATGGAGCCCCCAACTCTTCTCGCCAGCTCTTCGGTTGCCGGGAAAATCTGCTTGCTGGAATTTCTGAAAGCATAGGAAGGCTGAATGGAGGCCGTGTCAAAGCCAAGATCCCGCCAAATATAAGGTGAAGCCGGTCCTATGTAAGGAATCCAGGTGAAATAGTAGCCTTTCTCGTGCAAATGATCGGCCGCCGCACGAATCATTTCCACCTCTCCATCCTTGGCCAGCACCCTCTCGTGATACCAGTAGAAGCTGTTCAGCTCCAAATGATCATATCCCGCAGCTTTAAAACGGCTAATAACCTCATCGATATACCAGCGGACAATGGCCTTTTTGTTCTCTACCGCCAGTCTTGCCATTTCGTAGGCACCTTCTCGGGATTGCGGATCCATCCCCTTCTCTCTCACCGCAGAGGCAAAATCGCCGGCATAAGTATAGAATGGGGCGCCATAGCCAATATCGCCGAAATCATTGCTTTTGTTCTGGTCGTCCAGATACGGAATAGCCATATTGATTCTCACTTTTTTATCCGTGCCCAGCTGCTTGTTCAATTCTCCGACCGCCCAGTTGATTGCCCCCAGTTGGGTTTCCTGCTGGAAAATAAAATCGACGAAAGCCAGCATGTCGCCTTTGGTTTTGTAAATGGCCGCACCGGTGCCGGTCGGCGTCGTCGGAGTAACCATCGCAACGACCGGAATCGCCAGAATGTCATCGAAGTACCAATCGGTGTAGCGGCCTTCGATGTCCCGGTGGCCAAGCATCGTCATCACTTTCTCCCGGGTCCAGTCCGTAAAATGCTTGTTCGCCTCATTCATAGGCCCCGTATACCACAAAAACTGGTGAGCGACCTCCGCCCCTTCCGGCACCCCCGGCTTCACCAATTCATCGTAAGTGAACCCGTCCGGGAAGTTCAGAGTCTCCGGCAGAACGGCATCTTCCGCCATCCCTTCCACACCGCGAATTTCAATTTCGTCCGCCCACCCGAACGTATCGATCACAAAGACCAGCTTCACATAGCGCGCCTGCACCGTCAGCTCGGAGCCATCCGGCAATGACGACAGCTTGTACAGCTTGCGGTCCATCTGGGTCGAACCGGGGTTGTATGCATAGAACAGCGGGACATCCGGCTCGGCGACCCCCACGTAGTGATACTGCTCCCCATCGTTCGAAACATAGTACCTGACGTTAAAAGGAGGAGCAATGCCAACATCGCTTCTTTGCCCGAAGCTGATCGACATCTCCTTCACGGTCTGAATGTCCCCGAGATCAATGATGACCTCTCTCTTCATCTTGCGGTAGAAAACAAACCAATCCGTTACATTGCTCCAGTCGCTTAAATTGCCGAGCTTCCCGTCCGTAAGCAGCGCCAGCTTGGCAGTGTCTCCCTTGTCCGATTCCTTCTCGTATTTCAGCGGCTCGTTATTGATCACATCGAAATGAATATCCGGTTCCAGAATAGTGACGGAGCGATTTAAAGCCAGATTTGTGTAAGTGCTTTCATTAACGGTCATGTCAAAATCCACGGCCGCCTGAGCTCTCTCCGTTGGAAAAACACCCGTGAACCAAGACAGAACCATGCACAGTACCATGACGATACTTATCCTTCTTTTGGCACTCATTCTTCTTCCTCCCCAAAAATCGGATTTTCCTTGCTACAAGTTCGGGTAACCATACATCTGCTGATACGATCCCCACTTGGTTGGCAAGCGCTTTCAATATCCTGAAAAAACAGCTCTCCTCCTTCTATTGAAAGGCCTCCTTTCCTTCCCCCTTTCTCACCCCATAACAACCTAATATTTCCCACTCATAGTAACACCCGTTATTATGTATGTCAATGCATCTATCACACCGTTATTGATTTGCCACAATCCGGCTCCCCATATGAATAATATCTTCTGGCGCATTCAATACCCAAATCCTTTAAAAATAAGGCATTCAGGCTAATTTACCCACTCCCTTCAGTAGATAGATGTTCCAATGTGAATTGAAGTGTTACAAATGAATATTAAAAAATCCCATAACACTCGTTATCATCCAGAGTGCTACGGGATTTCGCCCGTATGTAACTCTAAAGTTGTTAGCCGCCCGTTCCGTCTGGATTTTCCTCCGGAATCCGGTCGGCGGATGATCTTTCCTTGTCTACTTTTCATTTCAGGTTACGGTCTTTTCAGCCAAGGAGAGGTACTAGCTGTTCCTATTTTTCCTGTGATCGTCATCCAGACATTGACGCGGGTCCATATGTATAAGCTCCCATTTTCCTCCCTGCCCCTTCCGGTACTGAGCCGTCAAAACATCCGTATCATTCGTCAGAACGAAGAAGATAAACCGATATTCCCTCCCGTCCTTCCCGGAGAAATCAATCTGCTTGATATAACCGTCCTGCCGGGTAGGCTTTCTCTTCTCCACAAGCTTGCACCAATTGCCATATTCGATATCGACAACGGCCTCGGCCATATGATTCCAATGATGGTAAGCCGCACATAAGAAATCCTCCCCTTGCAGCTCGACATCGGAAATTTCATAACGATCCCCGTTTTGTTTAATATAGACATAACCATAGTAATATGCAAAATAAGTGTTGGACTTGGAGGAACCCTCAATTGTCTCCAGTTCAATAAAATACCGTTCTTCCCCCGGCCGCTCCGGGTCCGCCGGAACCTGACGGAGCTTAATCAGGTTAATATGGGCGATCTCCTGGAAGGACTGTATATATGCCTTATAAGAGAGTCTGTTCCGATATGCATCCGACAGAAAATGATAAGCAACCGGATAAGGGATCTTCGCATTTCCAATCGTTCCGCAGCCTCCCGTCGTTTCGCATAAATTTTCAGCCTCCCGAAGAATGCTGAAATAATTGAGAATGGTGTTCTCGGGGGTATCCATCAAAGACGAAGGGAGCTTGATCTCTTCCACCTTTTTATCAAAATAAGGTTCGAAAAAATTCCCGTTAAACCGGTCGTTGAGAACGGGCAGCTTGGAAGGGCGGAAATACCGCTCCACATCCTTACCCTCCCGGACCGGTGCGCTCGCACTAAGGTCATCATCTTCACAATTTGTGGATGCTTGAACCAATCTTGCACCCATAACCGCCGCTTCCGCTGGAGCGGAATCCCAGCCGAACCGGAGCACCAGAGCCAGGCCTATTGCCAGAAGCACAACGATCCCCCACTTTATGGGCTTCGCACGGATTGTCAGAAAAATAATGTCTCCCCCTTTATATTATCATTTTTGATATTAATGTCCTTCCATGCGGATAACCGGATTCCGGGCAGAAGTCCTACAGTCTGTGGTGTGTGTCTCTCTTACAAAGCTTGAGGAGTTGAATGACTTTTTGGGGTTGGTGGCTGCTGCTGAGAGTAGTACTATTCGCTTACAAGGATGAACCGTTAGGAGACCGCAAGATACGCCATCCCTACTGATATATTCAAAGCGCAGCTTGGACAGAACGCCAAGTTGTCCATTAACCGGACGACTATGTTATCATTATCGATACCAATAACAAAATGCAGCAAAAAACAGGCTCCACCAATGGGTGAAGTCTGTCCTCACAGAAGAATTACTTGCTTGCGTGCTTCCATGGAGCCGCAAGACGTGGGTCCGCTGATCATGGAATCATTAATAAGGAAAGAAACTTACTTGTCTGCGGAATAAACTTAATGGCGGGCCTCGATAAATTGAAAACCGGGGGTTGAGCCGCCGATCGCCACGAAAGAGTGGGTCAGCATGCTTCCGTCTTTGAGCTTGCGGACCCCCTTCAACAAAGGGCTATCCGTGATTCCGGTCGCCACAAAGAAACAGTCTTCCGATCTAACGAGATCGTCGATCGTCAACCCTTTGTCGGGCTCGGACAATCCCATCCGGACGCAGCGCTCGTACTCTGCCCGGCTGTTAGGGACCAATTGGGCCTGCAGATCTCCCCCCAGGCATTTTAAAGCGGCTGCTGCAATGACTCCTTCGGGTGCGCCCCCCGTACCCGCTAGCAAATCAACATCCAGCTCTTCCAATGCAGTAGCTATGGCACCAGTAATATCACCATCGGAAAACAGCTTCACCCGAGCCTCCAAATCGAGGACTTCCCGAATTAAACCTTCATGACGGGGGCGATCCTGAATCATGACGGTCAGCTCCTGCACCTCTTTACCCAGAGCTTTGGCCACCGCTTTCATATTTTCCGTTAAGGAAGCCTGGATATCTATGCACCCTTTGGCTTTAGGGCCAACCGCTATTTTCTTCATGTACATATCGGGAGCATGCAGCAAGCTTCCTCTCTCAGATGCGGCTATAACGGCCATAGCATTGTCCTGGCCCTTGGCCATCAAACTGGTTCCTTCCACCGGATCCACAGCGATGTCCAGATGAGGCCCCTTCCCCGTTCCCAATTCCTCGCCAATGTAAAGCATGGGGGCTTCATCCATCTCCCCTTCCCCGATCACGATGACTCCCTTCATCGGAATGAGGTTCATCTGACGGCGCATCGCTTCCGTCCCGGCCCCGTCCGCTTCATTCTTATTCACCTTGCCGATCCAACGATAGGAAGCGATGGCCGCTTGCTGAGAGACGGTAAGAAAGCTCATGGCCAATGCCTGAACACTGCCCGCATCGCTTATCCTCCTATTGGCTTCCATCCTGTTCACCCCCCACAGGTAATCTCCTTCATGCTTATCGTGCTCTTACCGGGCTTGCAAAAATTGCCGCTCCTTATCGATAATTTGCTGCACTTTTCTGGCGGATCGGCCCCCGGGAAACTCGGATTCCAGATAGACTTTAACAATCTGCTTGGCTAATTCTATCCCGATAATTTGCGCCCCCATGGTGAGAACCTGGGCATTGTTGCTCTTCTGCGCTCTTTCAGCCGAATAAGTGTCGTGGCACAAAGCCGCACGGATACCCGGAACCTTGCCCGCCGCAATAGCTACTCCTATCCCCGTCCCACAGACGAGAATTCCTCTATCTAGTTTCCCTTCCGCGATATCGCCCGCAACCCGGAAAGCGACCTCCGGATAATCTACTTCCGTACAGGAGTCGTTGCAGCCGTAATCCGTTACTTCATGCCCCAGCCCCCGGATATGCTCCTTCAAGCTTTCCTTCATGTCAAAAGCATTGTGATCGGACCCTATACCGATTCTCATTTCCTATTCACCTCGCGAGATGTGATTATTATCGTTTATTTTTATTTATTATCATTTATATATTTATTTTTTCATTTATTTCGAAATTTGTCAATAATAATTACGTTTTGTTATCGTTATTAATTGTTTTATAGTTATTCCTTGCGGAATTCCCGCTATTTATCTCCGGCAACCTACTCCATTTGAAGAAAAATTCGACATTCCCTACTCATTTGATTTATAATTTTCCTGAATTGGGTAGAATAATATATTAACTCCTCTCTATCACTTATCGCGATCCATTCGGGCTGCAAGAAACCGAGATTTGCTCCTCCAAGCCACCACGACTGCCTTCTAGTCTGTTTATTGTTTTCTTTTGTGTTATAACGCTTTAATTTTTATTTTGTCGTATTTTACACAACAAATGATGTATGATGTATTATGAAACAAGAAGAAATGGCTTTCGCCGTCCTTGTCTTCCTTTATATCGTATTAACGTTGTAAAGTTCTTAAAATTGCTGTGTGGTAAAATAAAATCTACTAAGTTGCCAATAGGATAGGCAGCGATAACCGCGTTTTCAGTTATCCGGGTGGGACCGCCGACATATATGCTCACTCCGTCGATAGTTCTATCAGTAAACAGGTGCTGCAGACTCTTACCCGGAGATGCGGCCGAAATATACTCAGTGCGCAGGTGAATAATACAATGCAAAAAATGTTCGCTCCCGAAAGAAGACAAATTATACTGGAGAAGTTAAACAAACACCAAAGGGTGACAGTCAAAGAGCTGTCCCGGGAAATTAACGTGTCTGAGGCTACGCTTAGAATGGACCTTACCAAAATGGAAGAGGACGGTCTGCTTCAGAGAACCCATGGTGGAGCCATTTCCATCCAAAACACGGATCCGGAAACGAGCTTTTTTACCCGTGAGAAGAAAAATAAGAGCGAGAAATCGGCTATCGCCAAGAAAGCGCTGGAGCTGATTGCCGACGGGCAGTGCATCATGCTGGACGCCAGTTCAACCGCGCTCGAATTGGCCCGGATTCTGAAGGAGAAGTCGATTCGGCTCACCGTCGTTACGAGCGGGATTAATACTGCTCTAGAGCTGCATGAGCATCCGGATATGACGGTCATTTTGCTGGGCGGCATTGTCAAGAGAGGCTCCTATTCCTTGGAGGGCAGCCTGGGAATCCAGATCCTGAAGCAGATTAATATCGACTTGATGTTCACTTCCGCCAACGGCTTTTCCTTCGAAGCGGGCTTGACCGATTTCAGCGTCTACGAGGTCGAATTGAAGAAAGCGATGGTTCATGCGGCCAAGAAGGTGGTGGCCCTGCTCGATCATAGCAAGATCAATAAAAATTCGATCGCTTCTTTCGCTTCCCTGGATGAGATCGATATTCTCATTACCGATTACGCCATGCCGGACAGCGAGCTGAAGGCCTTGAAGAGACAGAATATTGAAGTTCTTATTGCACCGACAGACGAATAATCCGGATAAATAATTGTATCGCGGTTGAGCCTGATCATACGAAAACCTGCCCCGGACATTCCCACGGAGCAGGTTCTTTGCTTTATTATTATCGGCGGAACGGAACATCATTTCATCTTGCGAAGAAGCTCAATAATATAAATCACGTTGCGAATAATGTGATAAGGGTCCTTGACCGGCAGCGCGACTACCTTCTCTATCGGCTCGCCGTTCCGCTTGCGAATCTGTATCCACTCCCCGACTTCCCTGTCGGGATTGGGGAACGTGGAGAAGGTATAGTCATGCACCTTCCGATAGTCATCCAGAAATTCCGGGTTCCCGGTCAGATGGTAGCACAGCAGCGTAGTATAGAGCGCCTCGGAATGCACCCACCACAGCTTGTTGTCCCAATTTTCCCGGATCTGCTTGATCATCGGCTCCGACTCCAGACCGGCCGGTGCCTCCCCAACAGGAGGTCCGCCCAGGCGGTCCATGAACAGGAGCAGCCCTCCATACGGTTCGTCCCAGCCGAGCTCGAACATTTTCTTGGTCGTACGTACCGCCTTCTCCACATAGCCTTCCAGTCCCAGCTTCTGCGCGGCATGAATCAGGAACCACATATCCTCGATCACGTGGCCGGGATTGCAGTATCTCCCCAGCAGCGTATCGTCGCGGCCGTTATCGGTGCAGATCATTTCGTTCAGTACCCCGGATTCATCCATGAAGAGGCAGATCTCCTCCATGCAATTCCTCATCATACCGGCCAGCCTGTCCGTATCCTCGTCCTTCAATGAGGCGGCGGCTTCCCACAGCTCCTGGGTAACATTCAGCAGAATCATCGGAATGTTGTGAGACTTGTATCCTTCGGGAGTAGGATAAGGGGCCATGTGGTAATCCCGGCGGGCTATCCGGTCGGTCACCGAATCATGCAGGGATCTCGCGAAAGACAGCGCCTCCCGGTCCTCGGCCGCCGACGCATAATGGGCCAATCCGGCAATGACGAAGCAGTCGGCAAAGATGCTTGAATCATAAGGATCACCCGGTTGATTGACTTTCGGGCGGCCTTTCTTATCCATGACGAAGGTGCAGTGGCCGTTTTCCAACAGACAGTGCTTCCTCAGGAACAAAGCGCCATGACCGGCCAGCTTCAGAAAATGCCTGCGCTCCGCGTCGCTGAAAATGCCCGAATCGCTCGTCGCCAGCTTGGCGTACATCCAGACGAACCTTCCCTGTGACCAAGTGTACTTGTCTTCGCTGACCAGCACAGCCCCGGTATTGTCATAGCAATTAAAATAACCCCCGTCCTCCCAATCGACAGACTTCAGCCAGAACGGCAGCAGAACATTTTTTAAGTGATCCGTATAAAAATCCAGCAGTGCATCTCTATTCCAATTATCGGTTATCATCGTTAGTTCTTCTCCTCCATTCCCGGATATTCCCTGACTACTCTCGCCATCTCGGAAAGATCGTGATCGCCGTAGCCCTTCAATTGTCCCAGCCGAAGCAAATTCAGCCCGCCATCCAGTACGAAGGAAGGCATCGAGTATTCTTCGAACAGCTTCTTCACGTATGTTATGTCTTTAAGCGCGAGATCAAGAGAGAAGGACGGCTCGTAAATCTGATCCACGATCTTCGGCCCGTTGCTCTGATACATGGCGCAATTGACGCCGCTGTGACCGATCGTCTCGAACAACTGCAGGGTATCGAAGCCCAGCTTCTCCGCCAGCGGAAAAATTTCCGAATAAAGCGCGACATACATAATCGCCAAATAATTGTTGGCCAGCTTGGCAATGTTGCCTGAGCCCGGCCCGCCCATGTATTGAACCCCCCGGGAAGCAAAGCAGCTCATTATCCCGCGGGTATCCTCGAACGTCTCCTTGTCACCTCCGAATGTGACCATTAGCGTCCCCTGCTCGGCATGGGCCGGGGTCCCCATCAGAGAAGCATCGGCAAACCGGCCTCCGGCTGCCCGGACCTCTTCGTGCAATTGCTTCGAGGACAAGGGATAGCTGGTGCTTAAATCGATGATGATTTTGCCCTTCACCCCGTGGGCTATCCACTCCCGAACGGTTTCCTCGACCTGCACCGATCCCGGCAGGGACAGGAAAATTACATCGCTACCGTCCAGAAGCCCCCTACCGTTCTCAGCAATATTCGCATAGGAGGCAAACGGCTTCAGCAGTTCCCGGTTGATATCGTATGCCGTGACGGAATACCTCTGCTTGATCAAATTCCGGCAGATCCCGCTACCCATCCTCCCTAATCCGACAATTCCGATTTTTGTCATGGCAGTCTTCCTTCCTCATGAATGGATATGTAATAAGTGCGTAAGCTTTTTCATGCCGACTAGAAAGCGAGCCCTTCCATATTTAGCGCAGCTCTTTCTCTGCAGGTCGCTTAACCGGGAAATCCTCCGACAGCGGTTTTTCTCATTACAACTGCATGCTTCGCTCGGCGGACTCCTTGAAATAATTAGGATACTTCTTTAACAGCTCGTCCTTCTCAAAGCGGGATTTTACATGGATTCTCAGCTCCCGCTCCGCCATATCGAAATCGCGCCGGCGGATGTATTCGACAATGCGGGTATGCTGCAGAATAATCGTTTCCCAGTCAAAATAAACCTCCAGCAGCAGATTGCGGAATCGCTTGTAATGGCCAAGCATCTGCTGAATGACATTCCACGTCCGGGCCTTGCCGCATTTGTAGAAAATAGCGCGATGGAATTCCTCGTCCAGCTCATGCATCTTCTCATAGCTGTCATGTCCAGCGTAGATGACTTGCTGGGATATAAGCGCTTCCAAATCGAGCAAATCCTTCTCACTAAAGCTTCTGCAGGCGATATTCAAAACGGCCACTTCCATATTCTCACGGACAAAGCGAGCCTCCTCTACTTGCGCCATATCGATCAACGATACAAACGAGCCCTTCTGAGGATAGATAACAATCAGCTCTTCCTCCGCCAGCTTGATAAATGCTTCCCGGGTTGGAGTCCGGCTTACCTGAAGCCTCTCCGAAATCTCCTTCTCGGAGATGAGCATTCCGGGCTTAAGCCTCATGTTCAATATGCTATCCTTGACGGTGTTATAGACATAATCACGATTCGAGCCTCTCTGAGTCACCAAACTAATCTGCTCCAGTTCTTTGATAAACTATATTCAACCAAATCATACTAGTATACTAGTATACTAGTATGATTTGGTTGAATGTTCAACAATTTTCCATATTTCGCCGAAAACAGACAAATTCCTGCTTCTATCCCCTTTTCTTCCTTGTTCTTCACTTACTTCCCGTTCCTATATATAGAGGCCCCGCACCCTGCATTGCATAAGACACCGGACCGGGACTAACCCCGGTTATCCCTCTATACTGCGGGGCTATGGCGGGATGCCTCATTGCGCCAATAATAACGGCAGCTTCGAAAGGATCTATAACGGAATAAAGAGCCTTTCCCTAAATTGGGAAAAGACTCTTTATTCTTTACCGTCAAATTGATGCAGCGAAAGAACATCCCTTGAAACACAGACGTTCAAAATTATTCAATAGGATGACTCACTTCGCCTTGGCGGCGAGATAGGCTTCCTTGTATTGGGCGGCGCGCTTGGCTACCAAGCTGAAATCGCCGGTCTTGACCGCTTCCGCCGTCAGGTCGGAGCCGATGCCTACCGCTACTGCGCCCGCGCGGATCCAATCGCCCAGATTATCCAGCGATACTCCGCCTGTAGGCATAATGTTGGCTTGCGGGAGCGGGCCTTTGACCGCTTTGATCATTGCCGGCGAGAACAGGTTGCCCGGGAACAGCTTGACGATGTCCACCCCGAGCTCCAGAGCGCTCTGGATTTCCTGAATCGTCATCACGCCCGGCATGACCGGAATCCGGTAGCGGTGGCAGAGCGTAACCGTTGCCGGATTGAGCGAAGGCCCGACGACAAATTCGGCGCCGGACAGAATAGCTGCTCTCGCCGTCTCCGGATCGAGCACCGTTCCCACCCCTATGATCGCGAACTTCGCGGGATCTTCCGCCGTTGCGGAGTAGCGCTTGCCCAATTCTTCAATGGCGCGCAGCGCAAAAGGAACGGTCATCGTCACCTCGATGGCCTTGATTCCACCGGCAATCGCCTGCTCGGCCATCTCCACTACTTGCTCCGGAGTATCGCCCCGCAGTACCGCGACTACTCCTTCTTCCATCAGCTTGCTTGTTACGATCATTTTCTTCATAGAAATCACACTTCCGTCTGTTAAGGTTTAGTTGTTTCCTGACATTCGGTTATCTTTCAACATGGGCTACCCGATTCAAGGTCGCCTGCACCTGTTCCCAGGTCGGGATGCCTTCCCAGTCCCCCTCCATCTGAATGACCATGGCTCCGACCAGGTTACCCAGACGAACGGCTTCGTCAAGCGAGTAGTTCTTGAGCAAGCCGGCAATGAATCCTGCGCAGAAGCCGTCACCGGCACCGACCGTATCGACCACCTGCTCCACCTTGAAGTATGGAATGGAGCGGGCCTTCCCCTGCTCTACAATAAAGGTCTCGGCGTCCCCGCCCTTGACGATGGAAACGGCTTGCAGCCGACTTAGCTGTTCCACAATCTCATCGAAATTATCCGTCTGATACAGCAGCTTAAGCTCGTCCAGGCCGGGCAGGAAATAATCCGCCTGCTCTGCAAACGTGAACAAGGTTTCCCGTGCCTTGTCGACACTCCACAGCTTCAGGCGCAAATTCGGGTCGAAGCATACCTTTACTCCGTTGCGGCGGGCGATGGCAATCGCTTCGGCTACGGTATCCCGGCAGCTCTCGCTCAATGCCGGAGTAATGCCGGTCACATGGAGAATAGAGGCCTGACGAATATAGGATTCGTCCAGATGCACGGGCTCCATTCGGCTGGCTGCCGAGTGCCTGCGGTAATAGTAGACCGATGATTTACCGGCTACATTCTCCCGCAGAATGAGACCTGTCGGAGCCTCCGACGTCAATTCCGCCCTGGAGACATCGACGCCTTCCCCGCGGATACGCTTGAGAATCATTCGCCCGAGCGGATCCTCTCCCAGCCGGCCAAACCAGCCTGCCCGGTGGCCAAGACGCGAAATCCCGATGGCTACGTTGCTTTCAGCTCCTCCGAACGACTTCTCCAAATGGGAGGTATATTCGATTCCTTTGGAGCCATTAGGCATCAGAACCGCCATTGTCTCTCCGAACGTGACAACCTCAGGCTGAAACATTTGCATACGGTCCGTCATCTTATCTGCTCATCCATCCGCCATCGACATCAAGCACATGGCCGCTCATATAATCCGATGCTGCAGAAGCCAGGAAGATAACGGGTCCTTGCAAATCTTCCGTCGTTCCCCAGCGACCGGCCGGAATCCGCTCCAGAATCGCTTTGTTGCGGTTCTCATCGGCGCGGAGAGCAGCGGTATTATCCGTGGACATGTATCCGGGAGCGATTGCGTTCACATTGATTCCCTTACCCGCCCACTCGTTAGCCAGAGCTTTCGTTATTCCTGCCACACCGTGCTTCGCAGCCGTATACCCGGGCACGTTAATTCCGCCCTGATAACTGAGCATCGAAGCGATATTAATTATTTTTCCCGACCCTTGCTTGATCATTTCGCGTCCGGCCAACTGGCACAGGAAGAAGACCGAGTTCAGGTTGAGGTTAATGACGTCATGCCAATCCTTCGCAGAGTGATCGGCTGCTGGAGTACGACGAATGATTCCGGAGTTGTTGACCAAAATATCAATCTTCCCGAAAACTTCCAAAGTTTCGTTGATCACTTGCGGAAGCTTGCTTTCATCGCTAAGATCAGCCACAATGGTATGAGCTTTGCGTCCCATGGCTTCAATCTGGTTATGGACTTCGCGAGTCTTGTCGCGGCTTGTAACAATGGCAACGTCCGCTCCCGCCTTGGCCAGACCCAGTGCCATTCCTCCGCCCAGGCCTACGGCCCCGCCAGTGACGATAGCTGTTTTTCCCGTAAGATCAAATAAATTCATGAAAGCAGCACCCCATCCGTTATTCTTTATTTGAAGAGCGGACACCCTTGTCCGATTCTCCCCCCATTATAGTCCAAACCCGGCTGATGTGCCAATAACCGGCAAGGATTTAACCGAGTGCGCACTCCTCGATCTCGAATCCAAGGTCTTCGATCATCCGGTGATCGGCGAGTGACTCCTGGCCTTCGGTCGTCAGGTAATCTCCGACAAACACGGAATTGGCCGCATACAGGCTGAGCGGCTGAAGCGAGCGAAGCTGCAGCTCGCGTCCCCCGGACACCCGGATTTCCTTAGACGGGCAGATGAAGCGAAACAGAGCCAGTACCTTCAAGCATCGGCGGGGGTTCAGGTCGTTCCGGCCGGCCAGCGGGGTACCTTCGATCGGATGAAGGAAATTCACAGGAATGGAATCGGCTCCAAGTTCTCTCAAGGACCAGGCGATTTCCACAATTTCCCGATCGCTCTCGCCCATGCCGATGATACACCCGGAGCAAGGCGACATTCCGGCGGTCTTGGCCTTCTCTACCGTCTGAACCCGATCGTCATAGGTATGGGTCGTCGTAATCCGGCCGAAATGGCTGGAGCTCGTATTCAAGTTGTGGTTATACCGGTCCACTCCCGCTTCTTTCAGCCTCCGAGCCTGCTCCTCATTCAATATGCCGAGGCAAGCGCAAATTTTCATCGGCATCGTCGCCTTGATTTCCCGAACAGCCGCCACTACCTGGTCCACCTCCCGGTTGCTGGGACCCCGGCCGCTCGCCACAATACAATAGGTGCCTGCCTTAAGCTCCATCGCTTTGCGCGCTCCATCCACCAAGGTATCTTTCTCCAGCAAAGTATATTTTTCAATCGGTGCATTGGAAACGATCGACTGCGAGCAATAGCCGCAATCCTCCGGACACAGCCCGCTCTTGGCATTCATTATCAGGTTCAGCTTTACTTTATTGCCGTAATAATGCCTCCTCACCCGGTAAGCCGCCTGCAGAATAGCCAGTAATTCGCTGTCATCCGCCTGAATCACGGACAAGCTCTCCTCCATGGTGAGTCTTTCCCCGCTTAGCGCTTTATCCGCATATTCGTTCCAGTTGATTTGCTGCAGCTTTGTCATATGTATTTTCCTCCCGTAACCCTGTCTTCTTCTCGAATAATCATGTGAAAATGGACTTTTATATTAATTGTAAACCATTTTTCATCGTATATAGGTTAACATTTTACATCCGCTGTTGTACACCTTTAATTTGTAAGAGCTCTTCAGGATGCGGGAACAGCCGCTTAGGTCACCTGGGCGTTTATTCCAAAGCCCCATCGGGTAAAAATATAAGGAGAAGCGAACATAGTCGGTCAAGGAAAGGAGGTGGGCGGGATGACGGATTGGCTGCAGCCCTGGGGATCGGTTCTATTGTTTACCGTCGTTATTGTGGTCACCTGTACCCTTACGGCTATTGGTGTCTTGCTGTTTCCGGCCAAAAAGGAGGAGCAAGCCGAATTCGAGGAATGGACTCCTTTTTTCCAGGAAGTGAAACCAACGATGAATAAATATGAATGGTCTGAAGAGGAGAAGCAGGACGATGCGAATGAGGAGTCGGATGCGGAGGCCGGTTTATTTGCGGACGATAATCGGTCTTATGACGGAGAAGAGCCGGAATACTCCCGGTAATGCTTTAAATTTCGCACAAAAAGACGGCCCGTCCGATGGAAACGCGACAGCCTGGCATCCAGGATTACCTGAATAGAATCGCAATTCGGAAGAAGCTCTTCTCTATCGCGATTTCCGGCGGTTTCATCGGACGAGCCTGCACTCGGCGTGCTAAATCGCTGATTACCCTTTCAGCAAAAATTCATTACCGTCTATATCTTTAAACCGGGCATAAGTTCCCCAGGCCATTTGGTTGGGGGGCTCCATAAATTCTACCCCATTGCCGGCCAGACGGTCGTAGGTGCCCTGAATGTCTTCGCATTCGAATACAATAGAGGCTTTCAACTCCTCGGAATTCGGCATCAATTTCTTCGGATATAGGACGAGGCGAGATTGAGCGCCCGGGGGCGCGACTTCCATCCAGTGAGCTTGGGGGCCCATCGGATGATTGGCCACCACTTCAAAGCCGACCTTCTCGGTCCAAAATTGCAGCGATTTCTCCTGATCCTCCACATAAACCGCAACAGTAGCTATCTGTTTGATCATCGTTATTCATCCTTTCATCCCCAGTAATGGTTTCATCGATATTGTTCGTATCCCGTCAGCAAATTATGGCGAAGGCTAAGCGATCTGCCGCCACAGCCCCCTGACGTCTGGAGTGCTTAACTGGACTTTATTATTCTGTCTTCTTCCCCGGGAGCTAAAACCCGGAGTCCCCGATTCACCCCATAATCTCGTAAAAATGCTGCCCATTGCGCCTGTCCTGGGTGCTCTCCGGATTCTCACCCTATTGCCCCATCTGGCTGTCTACCCGGATTCTACCCTATTGCGCCCATCCTGGCTATCTACCCAAACTCTACCCTACGCATCGGCTTTGACATTTTTTTCATTCCAATGATATATTAAAACTGTAATACTTATTACAAAATTACATTCGGGTGTTTATTTATGAGCAGAAAGTCAAAAAGAAGCATCGTTATCTCCGTAAGACTGGATGAAACTACTCTCCAGGCCGTGGATTTGTTGGTGAATTCCGGGCTTGCGCAAAGCCGTTCCGAAGCAGCCTCCCAATTTGTCAGCATCGGGGTGCAGTCCTCCGAAGAGCTACTGCTCAAGGCCAAAGCCTTGGAAGCCCAAGTCCGCGATTTGAAGAACGAAATGCTCGACGCGGTGAAGAGCCATAACCTGGACAAAGTCAAGCAGCTTCTGGATATCGATGAGAAGCTGAAGGACGCCAAGACCGAAGAGGGCCAAACCGCCATCCTGATGTCCGCTTACTACCGGGCTAACGAGATCCGGGAGCTGCTCCTGCAAAGAGGGGCCGAGCTGAGCTTGTATGAGGCGGCCGCAGTCGGCAATACATCGAGAATCCGGGAGCTGGTAAGCGCGTCCCCGGAATTGGTCAACAGCCACAGCTTCGACGGGTACACCCCGCTCGGTCTTGCGGCGCATTTCGGCAACGAGGAGGCGGCGGCTTATTTGCTCGACAACGGGGCCGAGCCCAATCTTAAAGGGAAGGACGGCAAGCTTGACAATACTCCTCTGCATGCCGCCATTGCCGGCAACCATCTTAATCTCGTCAAGCTGCTGCTCCGGCACGGTGCCGACATCGATTCGCAGTGTGAGGGGGAGGCTCGTCGCGGCTTTACTCCTTTGCATGTTGCGGCCCATTTCAACCGGACCGAAATCATCGGGCTGCTGCTTAAGGAAGGCGCCAATCCCCGCATTGTAAACAGCGATAAGCTAACGCCGGAAGAATACGCACGGATGAAAGGCAATCTCGAAGCCGCCCGCCTTATTATGGCGGCTGCTAACCCTGCAGATGGGAGGGATCCAATTTGAAGCTTCCCGTCATTAACGAGGAATGGGCCCGGCGGATTCAGCAGTCGGAAGTCGAATTTTTTACTTCGAGAATCAGCTCTATTGGCGAACGGGAAGGAAATCCGAACGGCGTCGAAATCAGGCGTTTCGGGAAATCGACGGCCTTCTATGTTAGAGAAATGCCCTGGAGCCTGTTCAATTCCGTAAAAGGGTTCTCCCACGAGGACCTGGGTCGGCTGGAGGAAATCGTTCAATTCTACCGGGAACGGCAGAGAGCCTTCCAGATGGATATCAACCCTGTCGGCTGCAGCCCGGAGCTGTTCAAGGAACTGGCCCGGCATGGCTTGCAGCAGGAGGGCTTCCACTCCGTCCTGTATGGGCTGCCGAAAGCCGAACTGCCCACGCTGCCCGCAGAAATCTCCATCCGCGAAGTGAAGGATGAAGAGGATTTCCAGCACTATGCGGAAGTTCATTGTGTCGGATCGGGAATGGCCCCGGTACACAAGCATCATTTCTTCAATAACAATATCGGCCTGCTGGGAAGGCCGGGCTGGAGAATCTACCTGGCATCGTGGCAGGAGCAGCCGGCTGCCGTAGCTGTCATGCATATAAGCGATGACATCGCTTCCTGCACTCTGGCCGCAACCGCTCCTCAATTCCGGAGGAAGGGGCTGCATACCGCGCTTCTGTTAAGACGGATGCATGATGCGTATAAGGCGGATTGCAGACTCGTAGCGGCACAGGCGAGCTTCGCCGGCACCAGCCAGAACAATATGGAGAGAGCCGGGATGCGAATCGCGTGGACGCGCGCGGTCTGGGGCACCGTTACCACCTAGCCTTGAACCTTTGCTCGCTCTCATCACTTGAATCTTTTCTAACGCGACTATCATCGATTTCGATTAATGCTTTTAAATATTGCTTGCTTTAATTAATGCTTTAATAAATGACCTTAATCAATCGCCAAGGAGAGGATAGCCCTATGCCGGAACTTGCCCCTGATTTAGTCAAAGATTTTGTGTACCAGGCTCATGCCGATTTCGATAAGGTTAAGGAGATGCTGGAGCAGCACCCCGGGCTGCTTAATGCCGCATGGGATTGGGGCAATGGAGATTGGGAGACGGCATTAGGCGCAGCAGCCCACATGGGCAGGCGCGACATCGCGCTCTATCTGCTGGAACAAGGGGCCCGAATCGATCTGTTCGCCGCCGCCATGCTGGGCAAGCTGGACATCGTCAAAGCCATCCTTCAGGATAACCCGGAAGCCCTTCATTCCAAGGGACCTCATACCATTCCGTTAATCGAGCATGCCAAAGCGGGAGGAGAGCATTCGTTAGAAGTGGTTCGGTTTCTTGAAGCTCTTGCTGTATAGTCGCCCGAGTACAAGGCTCCACAAAGTAACGTATGGCCTTCGAAGCGTATTCCGGGTACTTTGCGGGGAGCCCCGTAAATACCCCACAAAGTGACGTATGGCATTCCGGGTACTTTGCGGGGAGCCCCGGTACTTGAGATGAATAACCCGGTATTAGAGGTACCTTTTTATGCCGACTGAAATTTGGCCCCATGTTAATGCTTTATTGCTAACCTTTCAAACGTAGTTAGAAAAAGCCTGCAAATCTGCATGCTTTTGACCGTTTGGCTCCGTGCCCACAGCAAAGCCTGCTAAAATACATCTTTATTCTCGTTCTAGGAGCCTTCGGGCGAATTTATTCGAAAATTCATGCATTATCGCAGCTTTTCTCCTTGAGTACCACGAAACGGCTCAAAATTCATGCATTATCGCAGCAATTTCTCCACGGCCCCGCTTTATGGTGTCTAAACGTTCCTATTTTCATGGCCAGTCACTCCTTATGACTTTGCTTTGATGGTGGGTTTTAACAGCCCTTTAGCGGAGAGCTCCGGAACTTTACAAAGCCCCGATAAGCCGTACATATACAGCTTACCGGGGCTTGAACACGCAGGCTTACAGAAGCTCCACCAGCCGGCGGTAGGCCTGAACTGCTCCGATCTCCGCCTGTTTGGCCCCTCTCATTAAATCAGCAGCCGCGTAACGCCGCTCGACATCCGGAATCGGTCCGAACGGCTGCATCCACGGAAACATTTCGTTCAACTGCCCGAATGCTTCGTTCAGCTTCGCCGCATAACCGATGGCCGCATCGAAAGCGGCATCCAGAGCCGGATCGTTCAGCCGTTCCTTCACCTCGATGAGGAACCTCCAGCCGGAGTGACGCAGCTCCCTCCAGGCATTGGCATGCAGCCCCAAATACCAGCCGTCATACTGCCCTTTCTCCAATGCCCGTATAAGAACGTCAAACGCATCCGGCCCGGTGACCATGCCCGGCTGCGCCCATTTGCCCGCAGGATCGGCGAACTCCACGGCGAGCTGCAAGGCTTCCCGCACCGCCGTGCGGTCGCCGGGAGCCGGCTTCGGCTTGGTCCAATATAGCCGAACCTCCCCCTCCTCCTGTGGAGACAGAATAGCGCCCCTCTGCTGATTTCGCTGACATTCGTCACAACGGCATACCGTTCGAACCGGGCCCTCGTCCTGGAAGTTCACCCGGCGAGCCGTACAGGGCTCACAAGGGCATTGCCCGAGACCGTACATCGTCCAAGGGATGGTCCGCTCCGACGGCCCATGCCATGAGCTTGTATAATATCCGTCCCGGTCATACCCGCGGATAATCGAGTATTCGCCTCCGGGGAAATCGACAGCCCGCCCGAAGCAGGCCCAGCCTTCATCTATCGCCTTCCTTGCGGCGTCCCATGCCTCCCGCAGCAGTGAGCGGTAGGCTTCGCCACGGGCGCAGCCTTCCACCCCGCCGATGTCCAAGCCGATGTTGCCGAACAATTCAACCAAACGACGCTCCGGCAGCGGGATGCAGAAATCATGGACGTTAATCCGTTCATGCATGGCAAATAACAAGGGCCTTCCGGTGATTCCCTGCAGCCAGGCATCGGAGCAAGCAATCCCGTAATAGTTAACTATTCCCCGGTAGGTATTAAAGGGAGACATGCAGCTCATGCCGTGGTAACGCAGACCTTCCAGCATTGTTTGATGGCCCAGCTCCTCCGACAGCCGCCGCATGATCTCCGACACGGAGCTTTCCAGCGAAGCCGCGCGGCGGATCGAGTCCGCAGCCTTCGTCTGCCAATCCGAGTCTGACGGTCGCTGAGACTCGCCATCCAGAAACCATCGCTCCGCCTCGCCGAGAGCGGCGGCAATCGTTTGATATAACCGGCTCCCTTCTTTAATCAGTTCGGTCAGGGAAGGACCGGCTTGCTCCATGCTCCGGTGCAAATACAGTACAGCCTGCTCGCGGGCCTTCCGCCACTCCGAAGCGATTCCGGCATGCCGGGAAGGGTCGTCCGCCGTATCCGAAATGGCCTCAAGCCATTTCCTGTACGCATGAGCATTGTCCTCCCCCGCCTTGGCAGCCAAGCGGAAGGCTGCTTCCATTTGATGACGACGGTCCGTCCCCTCAACCTGACGCACCGAATAGATTCGCGGCGCCTCTCCTTCCTGAAGCTGTTCATCCGGATAGAACGCCAAACCGCCTCTTTCCGGGCATTCGAATATCAGGGATCGCCCCTCGCATCCGGTTACGGCCATATATGGCCGTTTCCCCTTAAAGCCGGCGAACAACGGCACCCCTTCCGCCAGCAAATCCGCTGCATGATCCGTCTCCGCCGGTTGGATGTCAATCCCAAGCAGACGGGCCTGTGCCTGCAGGAGGCGGAGATTCTCGTCATCCTTGTCAAATACGCTGCGGGGAGGGGAAAAGGCCAGCCCGCTCACCCCCATCCAGTCGCTCTCGTCGATATAGCGGTTATAATAATGCATGGCTCCGAGCAAGCATGCCCACAGGGAATGCTCATGCGGCGCGGGCCGATATCCGGGAAGCGCGAAGGTGCGGCTCTTCGCTGCTCCATTGTCTGCGGCGGATACGAAGTCGGCTGGCCGGTGCTCCTTCACGGCCAGCATCCCCACCCGCAGATTCGCCCGCCAGCCGGTACGAATGCCGATCGGACCTTGGAGCCCGCGATAGTTTCCCGGAAGCGCAAACCGCTCTTCCTCATTCACAAGAAAGCGCATGACATCCTCCGCAATCACCCATTCCACCTGATGCCAGCGGCCGGCCGGTACGCTGCCCAGCCCGGGCATATTAAAGGCTTGGCCCGTCACCGGGTGCCGAACATGGAGAAGATCCTCCCGCCGGTCCCAGTTCAGTACGACCTGCCCTTTCCCATAGACAAGCACAATATTGGTGCTGTCCGTCATCACGGTCGCTTCAATCGATAGCGGCGTCCGATAATGGCGCTCCGTCAAGGCGGGATGGATGCCGAACGAGTCCGTAAGCTGCATCCCTTCCGCTATGCGTATTGGCTTACTGTCCGGGTGGGCGACAAGCCGGTCCACAGGCCGCCCCTCCTGATAAACGGTTATCCATACCTGCTCTTCGGTTGCTGTGCTATGGGCCATCTGCTCTTTCATCATCGTCCCTTCTCCTCCTCTTCATTCGAAAGACAGCGGGACAACCGCCTTAAGGCGGTTAATCCGGCCTCTTCACAAGCTTTGATTTGCTGCAGCAGCCTGACGGCTTCCTTCGCTTCTTCCTGGTCCAGCGGATCTCCCCCGGATGGAAAAGGAAACCGGGAAGCCAACCGGGCGAAGCATGCGGCCGCCTCGTAGTAATAACCCTCCGCTTCGAACGCGAGACGTTCCTTCTCCCCTTGCCAGCCCGCGGTCCATTTTCTTAAAAATTGAACGGCATGCCGCCTGGCATCGGCTGCAATTAATAGCGTATAGCTGTTGCCCAACGCATCTACCGTACCGTTGCGAAAAGCCGCCATCCAGGCTTCATAGGCGGCTAATCCGTTTGCATAACCCGGGAAGGACCGTTCGCCGTATGCATGGGCTTCCACCATCGCAATAGCTCTCTTCAAGGCTGCCTCCGGCGAAACCGGAGAAATATGCCGGTCAGGCTCCATAGCCAGCACGAACACCCCTCCGTCCTCGCCGCGCCCTAGCCGGTCGTACGCAATCTTGCCCGGTCCGCTGCCGTCATCTCCGGTGAATTGCTGCCGGGCATCGTCATAGCCGTAGAGCAGCCCGAATTTCGGGGCGAACAGGTCCCAGGCGATAACGGCACGTCCGGCCGCAATCTCTTCCCTCGCCAGCGCGACGGCCTCTCCCAGCATGTACGCGGAGGGAGCCGTACCGCCGTCTCCAACATGCCGGGCCCGCAGCCCCAGGTTGGCCAGCCCTTCGGCGAAGACCGGCTCCCAGAAATACATGGCCGGTCCCGACACCCCTATCCTGGCCGCATCCAGACTGATGCGGAACGCCTGACCGGTAAGCCCCATGACATCGGATACCGTCACATCCCCGCAGCCGATATTCCGCATATATAGAAAGGCACAAACCGCAAACGAGGTTTCCGCGCTTCTCCATTCTTCGGCAGTCCATCGCATGGGCAGAAGATTGTTGGCCTTACGCAGCATTCCGTGAGAAGCGGCTTCCATCCTGTCGCGCAAATATTCGCGCACTCGCGCTTGTTTGACCTTATGCCGTGAACGGGAGATCGCTTTATATACGCTCCCTTCGCTCATTCCCAAGGCGTCTGCAATCTCCCGGGGCGACAGCTGCCGGAACACATGGGCTTCGAACACCTCCCGTTCTCCAGCCGATAATCCGTGCAGCATTCGATGAACCGCGGCAAAAAACTCCCTCTGAAGCCACACACGCTCCGGATCGGCTGCCCCCACGGTCGGCCCCTCCGTATTCCTCGCAAGCCGGTATAATAAGCTGTCCAGATCGGGCCTCAGCTCGCCATTAGCTCCCGCATCCTCTTTAACCGGCAGGCTGCTGAACACCGTTTCGCGGGATACTCGCGCTGTCCGACGCACATCCATTAACGCTTCGTTGCGGACGATCCGGGACAGCCATGGGGCAAATCTCTCCACATCCGCAAGCCGGTCTATATGCTTGAACGCCTGAATCAAAGCATTCTGTACGACATCCTCCGCCTTCATCCGGTCACGGACAATCCTCCTGGCAATTCCGACGGCTCTTTCCCGATGCAGCCGGACCAGCTCGCCAAATGCCTCCGAATCCCCTTGCCGGGCTCTATTCACAAGCACGGTCTCCCTCTCGTCCATTTCGATTGGCTTCTTCGTTCTCCTCCCCTCCTTCACCGCATAATAGGATAGATGCTCTAGGGCCCGGATTTTGGACATATTTAACGAAAAAAGTTGGCCCAAATAGAAAAATTTATTTCAGACTGCGATTCTCCATCTGTTTTCCAAGCGCAGCCCTGGTATGTTATCTCTTTAGAACGTTGAAATAACGGGTACTAACTAATTCGCAATACTGCCCGCCACTCCCTTCTACAAAAAAAAGAAAACCGCGACGCGACATTAATCGCTGTCTGGTTTTCCATCGTCACTGATGCAGTTACAAAGTTATTTCACCCTCAGCGTTCTCATCCGGTTAATGGCGGCGGCGAGCTCGTGCTTTCGCGGCAGCGCCAAATCCCCGGGATGCTGTCCACGAAATGGCGAAATCACATCCAGCCCTTCTCCGGCCACCTGCTCATATAGCCGGTCTATCGCTTCCCTCAAACCTTCGCCTTTGCTAAAGCTGCGACGGAACAGGATCCGGAGCATATCCGCTATCGCCCGGGTTTGGCTCGGATCCGCAAGCTGCTCCACGTTCGACAGGTCGACCTGCGACCGGCCGATCAGAATCGCGGATAAACCTTTCGCCGAAATCTTTTCCTTCTTGCCGGCAGCAGCATCGAAGCTGTCCGGAAGCGGATAACGCTCTGTCGGCGCCGTGAACCCCTCGCCCCGTTCCGTCTGCCGGCGGCTATCGAGCTCGCGCGCAATGGCGAGGGCCTCCTCCGTCACATCCCTTGGAGAATACTCATCCATCATAATTACCCGGTCGGCCGCGTCGAAATAATCTCCGGAGCCCCCCAGGACGATAATGGTGGATACTCCATGCCGGTCATACAGTTCCCGGACCCGGTCGATGAACGGAGTGATCGGCTCCTTCTCCTTGCCCACCAGCCGCTGCATTCTGGCATCCCGCACGAGGAAATTCGTGGCGCTCGTATCCTCGTCGATCAACAAACAGCGGGTCTTCATTTCGAGCGCCTCCATAATGTTTGCCGCCTGAGAAGTACTTCCGCTGGCATCTTCGGTCGTAAACCGGTTCGTATCTTTGCCGAACGGGAGGTTGGAGATAAACGGAGTAATGTCCACCTTCTCCACCCGGCGACCGTCCTCCGCCCGAATCTTGCAGGCGCTCTCGTCTGTAATGACGTACTCCCTTCCGTCCCCCGGAAGGTGGTTGTAGACTCCGCGTTCTATCGCCTGCAGCAGCGTGCTTTTGCCATGGTAGCCCCCGCCGACGATCAGTGTCACTCCCTCCGGAACAGCCATACCGGTAATTGTCGTTCCATCCGGCAGCGGAATGCTTCGTTCCATGGACGGAGGAGCCTGGAACGGAATAACGTTCCCGCGGCTCAACGGGCGATTGCTGACGCCGCTTTCCCTGGGCAGGATCGCCCCATTGGCGACAAAAGCCACGCATCGTTCGCGCTTCAAATATTCGCGAATCGCCTGTTGGCGGTCCGCCGTGCGAAGATGCTCCTGCAGTACCTCCCATGAGAAGCCGCTCATGGCCTGCAGAACGATATCGGGCACTACGCGGCACAGCAGGCCGGCCGCTTGTTTGCCCAGAATACGCCGGCCGGCCGCCGGCAGGCCGACCGACAAGCGCACCTCCACCTGCTCTAATCTGGCGACGACCGCCGTCCTCATCAGCACCTCCTGGCCCGGAGCGTCGATCCAGATCAACCCGCTGGATCCCGTCCCGCCGTCCCGTTTGGCAGCAGGCTGCTTAGTCCGAATCGCCTGTCCCACCTCTCGGGCAAGGAAATCCTCCAGCGCCGTTCTTCTCCAAGCCGCCTCCAGCCATTCGGCCTTGAACGGCTTGCTTAGCGGATTCACCACCACGCGAATTCGGGACGGGGACGCGAACGGATCTCCCTGGACATAGTCTATATGCAGCGTGAAGCCTTTTCCATCATAAGAGCCCTGTATTTCTTTATAAGCTTTGTATCCTTTGCCATCTATGGCTTGCAGCTTGCGTTCCAGCCTTTCCACCTTTAAGTTCAACATCCTTTCCGGCAAATTGTCCATATAGCTTTCGACCGTATTTTTCCTGTATCTGCTCAATAAAAGTCTGCCCGACGGGTATATTCGTGCATACTTAATTCGCGTTATATTGATTACCTCATGAAGGGTGAGCGGCATGGGCAACTAAGTGGATTTCATACAGCTAGCTTTGCTCCTTAGGGTGAAAAAAGGAAACTACCTTGAAAATCCGTCTATTTTACCGTCTGCAGGCATCGTTGCGTGCGGAGCGACACGTCTAACTGTATTTGGTACAGGTAGATTCAAGCGAATGGGCGAAAATGATCAAACTAACTGGATAAACTACAGTTAAAATGGGCAACTTTGG